>DAIMEA010000333.1:0-4982 GCA_036725585.1 Prolixibacteraceae bacterium
GTAATTGTCGACCAGGAAATCGTCGTTGATTTTTTCACGCAGCTCGTAAACTCCATAGTATTCGCCATTGATGAATACCACGATGGGGTGGTAGGCCGAGTAATAGGTGTAGGTGTTTTGCCCCAGGGCGGTAACCTGCAATCCGTCTTTGTACGGGAGTACCAGGTGTTGATTGCTGCCGTTTCGTACGTAAAACGAGGGGTAATTCGTTCGGTTGGGGCGTCGGGGCATGAGCTTGTACGACAAATCGCCATCGCCAAAGACGCGGTTGCCGGGTTCGATCCGGAACGAATGCTGGGGCAGGGAACGGCTGCCCCCGGCGCCCCCGTCGACCTGCATCCCTGCGTTGAGGTTAAACACCCGTTTCTCGGTTTTGTCGAAATATTCGGCATAGGCAGGTATGTCCCAGGTTTGATTGTAATGGGTAAAGATGCCCGATTCGCCAAAAATATCGGCAGGATTGGCCGAGACCGACAGCACAGGGAGCGTGTATTCTACATCGCGGAAGTAGGTAGCTGCAGTTGTTTTGCCCGGCAGTTTCTGATTGGTGAAACAGCGCGCTTTCAAACAGGTTGTTTTTCGGATCGTGATGGGGCCTGTATAGCGGGGCGAACCGGCATGGGGTTCGCTCCCGTCGGTGGTATAGCGGATAACGGCACCCGGCTCGTTGCAGGTAATGCCGACTTCTTTGTCGGAAAAGTAAAAACCGGCTTCAAGATCGAACGAAGGCGGTGATGTATATTCCGGAGCCCATGCGGTTGACACATTGTTGCTGGTAGCGGGTGTGGCTGAAGTGAAAATGCCATATTCGGCCGATCCGTCGGTTTTTCGGCCAAACGACTGGTCGGCGAAAAGCTCCGGAACGTACATCGAATCAACGATCACTCCGTTATACGACAGAAATATCCGCTCTCCCTGGGCCGATAGCTTAAAATTGCTGTGCAGTTGTGCCGATGTTTTTCCCAGAAACCAGTCCGGAACGGGCTGAAAATACGATTGGCCTTCTTTGATGGCAAACGACAGAAAGGGGATCATGCTTAAATCGGATGACGTAGTACTGACATTGTGCACCCGGATCGCCAGTACGTTTTCGCCATTCCGGAGCAGGTTTTGTACCTGAACCCAATCGGGTTCGAACGATTCGGGTGTGCCTCCGTTGTACATCACGGCTTCGTGATTTTCGTTGGCGAGGGTATTCCACTGCGGATTTTCGTTGATGTTGGCCCGGGCGATGACTGTTCCGTTCAGATACGCGACAAAACCATCGTCGTAATCGGCGTGAAACAGCATTCCGGAAAGGGCAGAAACATCGGGCAATGTGAACCGGATCCGGATAAAAACGACCGGGGACGTCGATGGAACAATGGTCCGGTCGTCGTTGTCGCCATAACCAAAACCGGCCTGTCCCTTTTTCCACGAAGCATCGTTAAAGCCGGGTTGGTACCAGTTGGCCGGTGTGGAAGCATCCGGGAGGGTATAGGAAAACAGACTGGTGGGCAACACCACACTTTCCCAGTGAATTGCTTCGCCTTGTACCCGGCGATTCTTATCCGAAGCATGGATTACCCGATATCCCCTGGCCGGGATGATGCCTGACCCGAATAGCCATTTTGACGGATTTTTCCGGCTGTCGCTCAGCGCCCATCCATTCAGATCAACATCGGTGCTTTGGGTATTGTGCAGCTCGATCCAGTCGTTAAAATCCCCGTCTTCATCCATGATTTGGGACAAATTCCGGTTTGATGCTTCGTTGATCACGATTTGTGCGTGGGACGAGAGGAAAAGAACAAGCAGAAAAAGGGTGCAAATAATTTTAGCCATGAATCCAAAAAATTAGCGGTCAATGCTTCAAGCGTCCAAAAATAGCAAAACAGATGGATAAAGCCTAAAAAAGAAAGGAAAGGTGCGACAAGCCTTCGGTGGGGAATACCTTTCCGACTTTTTTCGGGGCAAAGGGAACATGGGTTTTCGGGTTTCCCGGCTGGGGATCTTGGTCTTTCCGGATAAATAGCTATTTTTAAGCCAGGCTTTGCTACGTTGCTAATGAACGTTTTCGACCAACGTGTCATTCCGGGTTTCCATTCAATTTCCTGATCATAATGATCTTATGACAGTTGTTAAGAGGTGTCATCCCGAGGGAAGCGAAGCGACGAGGGATCCCTGGTTCGAATAGATTCCTCCTCGTTCCTCGTCGGAATGACACGTTGGTCGAAAATTATCATTGGTAGGGAAGTGACGCAACGAAAGGCCTACTTATTTATCTGAAAAATATTGATTGTAAATACTCTACGATGAAAAATTTATATCTCTTATTCATGGGCCTTGCCCTCTTTTCCTGCCGGATGGATTCCGGAAATCCCCGGAAAATCATTTCTCTGGATGGCGTCTGGCAGTTCGCGCTGGATACGGCTGATGCAGGGGAACGGGAACAATGGTATTTATGCGATCTGACTGATTCGGTCGTTCTTCCGGGGACGACCGATACAAACCACAAAGGATTTCTGAATTCCGATACGAGTACCCTGCACCTGAACCGGGTGTACCGCTACGAAGGGCCGGCCTGGTACCGGAGAAAGGTAGTAGTTCCCGATGGATGGCAGCAAAAGCATATTTCCCTGATCCTGGAACGCACCCGGTCGACGGCTGTTTGGATCGACAGCACCCGGGTAGGAGCGTCCCACCTGCTGCAATCGCCCCAGTTTTTCGATGTGTCGGATTTTCTTTCTCCCGGAGAACATGTGCTCACTATTCGGGTCGACAACAGCCTGGATCAGACCCCGTACGGGAATGTACACATTTATTCCGACGATACCCAAACCAACTGGAACGGGATTCTGGGCGCCCTCTGTCTTGAGGCACGTGATCCGAATTTCATCCGTAATCTGCGGGTTTTTCCCGACGTTGCGCATAAAAAGATACGGGTTTGTCTCGAAACGGAAGGCCCCCGCCAAAACGAGAAGGTTTTGCTAAGCCTGGTGGTGGAAAAAACCGAAAACGGGAAAACAAAACGCTTGAAACGATATCAAACAGAAGTGCCCTGGGCGCCGGTGATCGAACAGGACTATGTTCTGGGGAGGGAGTGTTCCTTGTGGGACGAGTACAAGCAGCCACTCTATCGCTTAACGGCCACGGTTTCGAACGGGGGAAGCCTCGATGCGAAGACTGTTCCATTTGGAATGCGCGATTTTTCTGTACAGGGAACACAGTTTGTTGTGAACGGACGAACCATCTTTCTCCGGGGAAAGCACGAAGCGGCTGTTTTCCCCCTGACCGGTTTTCCGCCCATGGAACCCGATGCATGGGAGCGGGTTTTTCGGATCGCAAAATCCTATGGAATCAATCATTACCGCTTTCATTCCTATTGTCCGCCCGAGGCTGCATTTACCGCTGCCGACAGGGTGGGAATTTACCTGCAGGCCGAACTGCCGTTTTGGGGCGGCCTCGAATCGGATCGTGTGGCCGAAATGCTCCGGGAAGAAGGCTATGGCTTACTGGACGCTTACGCCAACCACCCTTCATTTGTCCTGTTTTCGCACGGGAATGAAATCTGGAGCGGGCACGACCGGGTGGAACAAAACATCCTTGCCCTGAAGGATTTCGATCCTCGTCCGTTGTACACCATGGGGGCGAACAACAACATCGGCTATGTGCCCCCGCGCCCCTGTTCCGATTTTTTTGTTGCGGCCCGCACTCCTTACTCAAAAGACAGCATCCTGACCCATACCCGGCTTACGCATGCCTTTTGTGATTCAGAGGGCGGAGGAATCCTGAATACCCGGGCGCCTGCAACCGATTTCAATTTTGCGTACCCGGTTTCACAGATCAACATTCCGTTAATCAGTCACGAAATCGGGCAATACCAGATCTACCCCGATTATCGGGAAATAGAAAAATACACGGGTGTGTTGCGGGCCCGGAACCTCGAAGTCTTTCGTACGCGGCTTGAAAAAAGCGGAATGTCGGATCAGGACAGCGCTTTTCAGAAAGCCTCGGGGGCCTGGTCGGCTCTGTGTTATAAAGCCGAAATGGAAGCGGCCCTACGAACGCCCGGCATGGCGGGTTTTCAGTTGCTCGATTTGCAGGACTTCCCCGGACAGGGAACAGCCCTGGTGGGCATTCTCGACGCCTTTATGGACAACAAGGAGGTTGTTTCGCGCGAAGAATGGCTACGCTCCTGCAACGACGTGGTGCTTCTGCTCGAATTACCCAAATATTGCTGGACGCACGACGAACGCTTCCGGGCAAGGGTCCAGGTGGTGAATTATTCTCAGGAAATCCTCGAAAAAGGATTGGAATGGTCGCTGAAAAACGGGGAGGGCCGTATCGTACAATCGGGTTCTTTCCCGATCCGTCGCATCGAAAATAAGGGAATAACAACAATCGGGGACCTCGATATTGCTCTTTCCGGTTTCGACAGAGCGGAAAAAATGACGATGGAAGTGGGGTTGCCGGGAACCTCTTACAGCAATACGTACCCGCTTTGGGTATACCCTCCGGCAAAAATGGCGGAAACGCCCGCGGATATCCGGATTACGGAGCACCTGGATCAACAAACCTTCGACGCATTGGCGGAAGGAGGGAAGGTCTTGTTTTTTCCCCAGCCCGACGACATAAAAGAACAGAGTTACCCGGGGCATTTCCCGCCCGAATTCTGGAACTGGGGCATGTTTAAGGGAATCAGCGAGCGAATAAACAAGCCGGTATCGCCCGGTACCTTGGGATTGCTCACCCGACCCGACCATCCGCTTTTTCGGGATTTCCCGACCGATTTTCACACCAACTGGCAATGGTTTTCGATCCTGAAAGCAGGCCGTTCGTTCGTGCTCGATCAAACCGACGCTGCGTACCGACCGGTGGTGCAAATCATCGACAACCTGGAACGAAACCATAAACTCGGTCTGATCTTCGAATTCCGGGTAGGTGAGGGCAGCCTTCTTGTGTGCACGTCGCCGGTACACCGGATGAGCGAAACACCCGAGGCG
>DAIMEA010000334.1:0-4978 GCA_036725585.1 Prolixibacteraceae bacterium
CCGGGGTTATGAACATTTAGGAATTCCGGAAATCCGGATGGCCGATGGACCTGTGGGTGTCCGCAATCCGGGACCGTCCACGGCGTTCCCTGCCAGCATTGCCCTCGCAGCATCGTTTGATAAGGAACTTGCCAAAAACGTGGGCGCAGCAATTGCCTCCGAAGCGAAGGCAAAAAACATCCACATTATGCTCGGCCCGGCCATGAACATCCACCGGGCGCCCTTTTGCGGTCGGAATTTTGAATACCTGGGCGAGGATCCTTTCCTGGCCGGGAAAATGGCAGCAGCGTATACCCGGGGTATGCAGGACGAAGGGGTAATCGCCACAGCCAAACATTATGCAGCCAATTATCAAGACTTTAACAGGCATCGTGTATCATCGGACATGGATGAACGCACCTTGCATGAGATTTATCTGCCCGCGTTTAAAACTTGCGTAAGCGAAGGAAAGGTTGCTACGGTAATGACCTCCTACAACCTGATTAACGGCATCCACGCTTCCGAACACGATTACCTGGACAACCAGATTCTGAAAGGGAAATGGGGCTTCGACGGATTTATCATGAGCGACTGGGTGTCGACTTACGACGGCGTGGCCTGTGCCAGAGGCGGCCTCGACCTCGAAATGCCCTCGGGAAAATACATGCACCCCGACACCCTTATTCCGGCCATCGAACGGGGCGAAATAGATGAAGCCCTGATTGATGAGAAAATCCGAAGAATCCTGAATGTATACAAACGTTTTGGTCTGCTCAAAAATGCAAATATTGCAGAAGGTTACACACCCGATTCACAATGGGTGCGTGGAGTAGCCCTCGATGCAGCCCGGGGGGGTACTGTTTTGTTGAAGAATGAAGCCGGCTTTCTCCCCCTGAAAAAAGCCCAAATTCAATCGATCGCCGTGATCGGGCCCAATGCCCACCCGGCCATGACCGGGGGTGGAGGCAGTTCCCACGTCGACCCGCTCCATCCGCTCTCGATGTACGAAGCCCTGCAGAAAATATCCGGTGAAGAAACAAGCGTTGTCTTCGCCAAAGGGGTGTACACCGGCGAACGCCTGCCCAAGGACTTTTTCAACACCTTCGATTTTTACGTGAAAAAAGACGGGCAAAAAGAAATGGGTGTGGAGGCTACATTCTATAAAGGAATCAAACCCGAAGGCGAGGTAATTGCTTCGAAAACCTTTTCCAGACTGAATATCAAAAAAGACGACATGATGTCGGAGAAGGTTCCCGGTGAAGATTTTTCTGTACGTTTTTCCTGCTATTTTTCGCCCGAAGAAAGCGGATCGTACTGGTTGGGACTGGCCGGCGACGACGGCTACAGGCTCTTCGTCGACGGAGCGATGGTTCTGGAGCAATGGCAAAACCAGGGCGAAACCATCCGCAAGTACGAAGGCGAGTTCCAAAAAGGAAAAGAGTACAAAATCGACGTTGACTATTACCAGGCCGGGGGCGATGCCGTTATCCGGCTGGCCGCCCAGAAACGAAGCGGCAAAAACATGGGACCCGAAGAGTACCTCGCCGAAGCCGTAGAGGCAGCCCGTAAGGCCGACCTGGCTGTTGTATGCGTTGGTTTCAGCAACGAAACCGAAAGCGAAGGATCCGACCGCCCGTTCGAAATGCCGTTTATGCAAAACACGCTGGTCGAAAAAGTAGCGTCTGTCAATCCCAACACCGTGGTCGTACTGAATGCCGGTGGCAATGTCGACATGAGCCCCTGGATCGACAAGGTAAAAGGATTGATCCATGCCTGGTATCCCGGGCAGGAAGGATCGCTAGCCGTTGCCGAAATTCTCTTCGGAATCACGAATCCTTCGGGGAAACTGCCCGTTTCGTTCGAAGAAAAATGGGAAGACAATCCAACGTTCAACAGCTATTTCGACGACGACCAGGATCTGAAAGTCGCATTCACGGAAGGAATCTTCGTGGGATACCGGCACTACGACAAGAGCAAAGTAAAACCGCGTTTCCCCTTTGGTTTTGGCTTGTCGTACACCACCTTCGACTACGCGCCCCTCACCCTTGAAAACAACACTTATCCCATCGGCAAAAAAGTCCGTTTCACTGTCGATGTAACAAATTCCGGCTCTGTCGACGGCGCCGAAGTGGTACAGGTATATGTTTCCGACAAGGAAGCCTCGCTGCCCCGCCCGGAGAAGGAACTGAAAGCCTTTGAAAAGGTATTCCTGAAAAAAGGGGAACGCAAAACGGTGGAACTGGAACTGGACCCTTCGTCCTTTTCGTTCTACGACCCCGAAGTACACGACTGGGTAAGCGAGCCCGGCGAATTCGAAATTCTGGTAGGCAGTTCCTCGACCGATATTCGGCAGAGGGCAAAGGTAGTGCTGGAATAGAAAGTTAAACTCCGTATAACGGGAACCGGTTTCACCCGCGGGTGAAACCGGTCGGGCAATCAAATTGATTCTTTTACTGTGGCGATGAACAACTTATTGAAGCAATGCGCCCCGTTTACTATTTAAACTGTGTCCGTGAAGCAGGGTATAGTTGATTATTTGTTTCACTTTCGTACTTTTAAAAGAAAAAAATTATGGAGTCATTTTTCATGTTTTGTTTGTTTTCTTGTGTGACTGCCTTTCTTTGGATAAAATTTGACAAAAAAAGACGATGGATGCGCTAAGTTCTTAAGCGATTCCTGGTTATAAAATGCTTTCAATCAGCGATAATTGTCGGAAGAATTTTTGGTGTGGCGATTAACAACTTCATGTTTTCAGACCCATTACACCATTCGTTGTGAATTGCTTTCAAATTGTATTTTTACTGTGGCGATTAACAACACAATCTGAACCGGGCAGACGTAACGATTCGTTGTGAATTGCTTTCAAATTGTATTTTTACTGTGGCGATTAACAACGGACCGGCAGGATTACCTTGCGCTTAAGCAGTTGTGAATTGCTTTCAAATTGTATTTTTACTGTGGCGATTAACAACAGGCCATTGCCCTGGTTGATGCTGCCGTTAGTTGTGAATTGCTTTCAAATTGTATTTTTACTGTGGCGATTAACAACTCGTCGGGGTCAAACAAAGGATATTCCATTGTTGTGAATTGCTTTCAAATTGTATTTTTACTGTGGCGATTAACAACGAAAGTTCGGTGGTGCTGGTATAGTTACCGTTGTGAATTGCTTTCAAATTGTATTTTTACTGTGGCGATTAACAACGAATACAATCAAATCACCGTCAGAGGGTGGTTGTGAATTGCTTTCAAATTGTATTTTTACTGTGGCGATTAACAACTTTCGTCTCTTGATCTCGAACAAAAAGAAAGTTGTGAATTGCTTTCAAATTGTATTTTTACTGTGGCGATTAACAACAATATACCGCAAACGTATCAAGCGACACAAGTTGTGAATTGCTTTCAAATTGTATTTTTACTGTGGCGATTAACAACGCGACAAGGTTGTGTACCTCGTGCTTGAAGTTGTGAATTGCTTTCAAATTGTATTTTTACTGTGGCGATTAACAACTTATTTCAGATTATGTACAAGAAGGAACAAGTTGTGAATTGCTTTCAAATTGTATTTTTACTGTGGCGATTAACAACCCGACACGCTCCACTTCAAGGGCATGAGCGGTTGTGAATTGCTTTCAAATTGTATTTTTACTGTGGCGATTAACAACGTATCAGCCGCATCAAATTGGGATACAATACTTTGTTAATCGACTCAGAAATTAAAAAAACAGGGCTTCTGTCCTGTTTTTTTATGGCAGTCCTGCCCCTTTTGTCCATGTACCCTTTCCTGCCGAAAAAACCAGGGCGAAGCCAATTTTCAAACTTCCAGACCGTATATTCTAAAAAAGCTGCAATTGTTGCACCGTTTCCGGCCTTTTTGTTTCCTTCCGGCTGTAAAAAAGTTCCATCATCCCAAACTGTTTATCGGTAATGGTGAGGATTCCCACGTGGCCATATTCGGGAAGGCTTGCCTTGACCCGCTTTATATGCACCTCGGCATTCTCGCGACTGGGACAATTCCTCAGGTAAATGGAAAACTGGAACATAGTAAAACCATCTTCGATCAGTTGTTTGCGAAAACGTGCCGCGGCTTTCGTTTGCGCTTTGGTTTCGACGGGCAGGTCGAAAAAAACAAGCACCCACATGATCCGGTATTGATTTAACGCTTCAAAGGCCATTTTCGTCAGGGGTTTTTCCGGTTCTTCATAGGGTATCGGCAAATGAGGGGTAAATAATTTTCCGACGGGTTCCCTGCAGGCATTCATACAACGAATGGGTCGTGCGGCTAAGCCCGACCAGAAGTGGGCTTTTCTTTCCGTCGATCCGTACATCTGCTGAGGCTATAGCTAAAAGCGCCGACTTGTGGAAACGGGTTATTTCATCCGAAACAATTTCCTTTTTCTTTACCATTTGATACACCTGCTCATCGCAGAATGGACGGTAGGGTTCCATAATATCATCGGCCAGACAATACGCATTGTAGCGATTCCGGTGGAAAATGCCCATCGTGGGCAACAAACCGGTCGATACCAGCGCACGGGCAACAATGGCCCGAAGAAGGGCATAGCCATAATTGAGGTGCGGATTCGGAAAGCCGCCATCCCGATCACGTGAGAAATCAAGGTCTGCAAATAAGGTCTTCCAGTATACCGAAGCAGCCCTGCCTTCGATGTTGTCGGGATCGCCGCTTTTTATTTGCGGAATAAGCGCCTGCAAACGTTTGGCATCGAAACCTGCGCGTAACAACAAGGCTGCCTGGTTTTCCACTTTGGCTTTAACGGTTTGGGCCCAGAGATTTTTTTTCAGGGGCTCGCTGGCTTCGATTTGCATTCGAAAGCGTTCGGTCTGGATGCTGTTTCCCTCCAACGGGAGCATCAGCCCTACAGGCAAATGCTTTTCGTCGCAACTGATAACGGCTACATTGTGTTCGAGCAGAGAGGCCAGCAGTGCATGGGTAAGGGTTACCTGTGGATGGTCGAGCAAAACAACGCCCAGGTCCTCGATC
>DAIMEA010000335.1:0-4975 GCA_036725585.1 Prolixibacteraceae bacterium
AACGACAAAAAAGTACAGAATATCAGCTACGGACTTGAAGTTAGAAGAAAAGAACTGGGTGAATCGGTCGATCTTTCATAAGTCGAAAAGAGTTCAGAAATTCATATTTCCTGCCGGGGGTTCGCTTTTGTTCGCCCCGGCAACAGAAAACATCGCACGATAAAAGAAAAAACCATGAAACAAACCATCATTGGGAATGCCCTTCCCAATATTCCCTGGGAAGAAAAACCTTCGGGATGCATCGATGTTATGTGGCGTTACAGCGGAAATCCGATTTTCGACTGGAATCCGATCCCGAAAGCTGCGCGCATTTATAACAGTGCCGTCATACCAACCGATAATGGGTTTGCCGGCGTTTTCCGGGCCGATCAACGAAACGGGCGGGCCACGCTTTTCTTCGGCACAAGCCCCGATGCCCTGAAATGGACAATCGGACCCGATCCGATCCGGTGGGTCGATGAAAACGGGGAACCCAACCCCACCAGTTATGCCTACGATCCCCGCTTTGTGGACATTGAGGGAACCTGTTACATTATTTGGTGCGACGACATGCACGGAGCTTCGATCGGACTGGGAAAAACCACCGATTTCAAAACCTTTGTCCGTATGCCCAACCCCCTCATGCCCTTTAACCGCAACGGAGTCCTTTTCCCGAGAAAAATAAACGGGAAATACATGCTGCTGAGCCGTCCGAGCGACAGCGGCCATACGCCCTTTGGCGATATTTTTCTGAGCGAAAGCCCCGACCTTGTCCATTGGGGGAAACACCGTCACGTGATGGGCAAAGGAGGCCAGGGATGGTGGCAGGGAACCAAAATAGGCGCCGGACCGGTTCCTATCGAAACCACCGAAGGCTGGTTGCTCTTTTACCACGGCGTTTCCGGTACCTGCAACGGCTTCGTGTACAGTTTTGGTGCGGCACTGCTCGACATCGACAACCCCGCAAACGTACTGTACCGCACCCGCGACTACCTGCTCACACCCGAAAAAAGCTACGAAACAACCGGTTTTGTACCCAATGTGGTCTTCCCCTGCGCCAACCTGTACGATGCCGAAACCGGCCGTATTGCCGTTTATTACGGCGCCGCCGACACGCATACTGCCATCGCCTTTGCACAGGTCGACGAACTCATCGATTTTATCAAAAACAATTCAGAAGTGTTTTAACCATGCAATACGGACATTTCGACGACCGGAACAAAGAATACGTCATAAACCGCCCCGACACTCCGAAATCGTGGAGCAATTACCTGGGCTCGACCGAGTACGGAGCCATCATCACGAACAATGCAGGTGGCTACAGTTTCTATAAATCGGCCGCCCAGGGCCGCTTTATGCGCCTGCGATTCAACGCTATTCCTCTCGATCAGCCCGGCCGTTATTTTTACCTGCACGATCGCGACAAAAAGGACTATTGGTCGGCTTCGTGGCAACCCGTGGGAAAACCGCTCGACCAATATCGCTCTGTTTGCCGGCACGGTACCGCCTATACGGTCATCGAATCAGAATATGACCGGATCAAAACCGAAACCACCTATTTTGTTCCCCTGGGCAAAACGTACGAATGTTGGTGGATGAAAGTGCACAACAACGACCAGGTGAAACGGAACCTGCGCCTGTTTTCCTTTGTCGAATATGCCAACAACTGGTACATCCATCAGGATTTCTGGAACCTACAGTACACCCAGTACATCCTCCGGATGAGCGTGGCAGATGGGATCATCGATCACGGCATCAATGTATTGCTCCCCGACGATACCGGCGATTTCCAAAGCCACGACGGGAACCGGCATACTTTCATGGGGATTGCGGGCGCCCCGGTATCGGGTTTCGAAACCGACCGCGATGTGTTCCTGGGCGACTATAGAAGCTACCACAATCCCCTCGTCGTGGAAAAGGGAGCCTGCACCCAATCGCTGGCATACGGCGACAACGGTTGCGGCGTACTCCAAATCGATGTGGAACTAAACCCGGGCGAAACCAGGGAATTCGCCGTATTGATGGGTATCGGCAAAGCCGCTGTTGAAGGGAAAGCCGCCATTTCCGAGATGAGTGTCCCGGGGAAAATCGAAGCCGAATTCGATGCCCTGAAAAAGAACTGGCACACCCAAATCGAAGGCCTGTGGATCGACACCCCCGATGCCGAATTCAACAGCATGACGAATATGTGGAGCCCGTTCAACAGCCTGATGACCTTTGCCTGGTCGAGAGCGGCCAGCCTGGTATATAGCGGCGAACGCGATGGCTTGGGGTATCGCGATACCGTGCAGGATATCCTGGGTGTGCTGCACACCATACCCGAAGAGGCCGGAAAGCGACTCGAACTGATGATCACCGGACAAGCCTCGACCGGGGGCGCTATGCCTGTTGTAAAACCCTTTGCCCATTATCCGGGCAGTGAAAAAGCCCCTGAAGAAAAGGATTACCGATCGGACGACTGCATGTGGCTGTTCAATACTGTTCCGGCCTATGTGAAAGAAACAGGAAACACCGAATTCTATCATAAAGTGCTTCCCTTTGCCGATAAAGGCGAAGCCAGCGTATTGGGACACCTTCGCCGCGCCATTGAGTTCAACCTCGAGCGAAGCGGGGTTCATGGTTTACCCTGCGGTTTGCTGGCCGACTGGAACGACTGCCTGGAACTGGGCCACGATGGCGAAACTGTGTTTGTGGCCATGCAACTGCGCTATGCACTAAAAACCTATATCGAGATCAACGAGAAATTTGGTCAGCAAAGCGAAATCGACTGGGCAAAAAAACACCTGCAGCAACTCGACGAAAACATTGAAAAACATGCCTGGGACGATGCATGGTACGTGCGTGCCTTCCGCTTCGACGGAACGGTTTTCGGATCGAAGCAGAACGAAGAGGGCCGTTGCTGGCTCAATCCGCAAACATGGTCGGTGATCAGTGGCCATGCTTCGCCGGAACAGGCCCGAAGCGCATTGAACGCGGTGCGCGAACAGCTTGCCACCGATTGCGGGGTGATGATTTGTGCACCTCCGTACGAAAAAACCAACCATAAAGTCATCAAGGCACCCCTGTTCAACCCGGGGATGAAAGAAAATGCTTCCATTTTCTCGCACACACAGGGCTGGGCCGTAATTGCCGAAACCCTCCTGGGAAACGGCAACCAGGCCTACGCTTATTACCGGGCCTTTATGCCGGCGGCCTACAATACCAAAGCCGAGGTGCGGCAAATTGAACCCTATGTAAACTGCCAGTTTACCCACAGCATTTACAGCCCCCGTTTTGGCGCTTCGCGTCTGCCCTGGCTCACCGGTGCCGCTACCTGGAGTTACTATGCAGCCTCCCAGTACATCCTGGGACTGCAGCCCGATTACGACGGACTGCGAATCGATCCCTGCGTGCCCGACACCTGGAAGGAATTCTCGATGACCCGTCGTTTCCGGAACAAACATTTTTCCATCCGGGTAAAAAACGAAAACGGAGTCCAAAAGGGAGTTGCCCGTATGTTTGTTAACGGCGAACAACTGGATGGGAATTTTATTCCACAGGATAAAATGAAAGAAAAGAACGAGGTGTTGGTGTATATGGGATAAGCCCCGATCGGGATCCGGTTTTATTCAATCTTTGGTATCTGGATAGCATCATGCTTTTTTGAATCAATACACGAAGATACAAGAAGAAAAAATCGGTGTATTATTTCCCTGCCCTGGCTATTTTAAAATAAGCGCTAACTGGATTTGCTCTTTCCGGCATTCGGAATTATGCATGCAGGAAACCCAATATCCAGGGCATCCCTGTTTGTATCAAAACGTGAATCGAAAGCACTTGCTGTTGCATGAATCATTGCAGTCAGGGCAAAGAAGGATGGTTCCCGGGGTTCAATTTTTATCGATCGAACCGAGGTGTTTGCGCCGTGCATCGATCAGGTCGGCCAGTTCGATGGCCATGTAGGGATCCACTTCGCGGGCCATGGGCAGGACCAGTTCCTCGGTTTGTTCGAGGTATGCAGTAATCTTTTCTTCACTATGGGTATCGCGGTGCAGGTCGGTGAGGTTGCTGATCCGGTCGGCACATTTCAGCCGCTTTGCATCGGCTGAACCGCTTTTGAGCAGCCGTTCGAGGTATGCCCGTTTGCTTTCGTCCTTCCGGCGCGTTAGCTCCAGCACCATGTTCACGACGCCCGGTCCGTCGGCATCAATCGTCCTGATTTCATCGATCTGGGTTTCGGGAAGCTCCTCGAACAGGTCGTGCAGCAGGGCAGCCTTTAACAACACCGGATTCGCAAAATATTTGTAATCGAGCAGGATTCCCAGGGTTGAAAATCCATGCCGGAACTGATTTCCCCCAACGCGCCGGCTGCATCGGATCAGGGCCATGGCCTTCAGAATGTAGGGCGCCAGAGTCAGATTCTGCAATGGATAAAGTGCATTCATAACGTTTCGTTTACAATTTGTACCGTATTTCGGGATACCAGGCTCCGATTTGTAAGCCCTTCAAAATTCATTCCGTATTCAAAGATTCTCAAATCGGTATTCCGGATGCCTATTCCGGTAGAAACACAAGATGTGCCAGTTTTTTTCGCGAAAGCATCCGGACAAGCATGGCTTCTGCAAACATATCATTATCGAGATCTTATCAACGCTGAATGGTTTCAAAAGACGAAGAAAACGGATCCAAAGCGCTCCCGTTTTCGCGAACTATTCGCAAGTCTGTATTATTGTGAAAATCAATCAGGTACGATCAGGATCATTAACATAAGGTTGATAAAGCGATGTTAATGTGCTGCAAATGTGCCACTAAGGTTTGATAATTGAATAAGGTTCCTTGCCAGGCACTGCTGAAGCAGTAAAGAATAACACGTACCCAGTCAAGCACTTAGAACGAAAAAAGACATTATTTTCAGAAGATTTGTACCAGCCCCTTAATAAACAGGTATAAAATCGAGGAAACTCCCAACTCTAGGCACTTTAGGCACTCCCAACTCTAGGCACTTTAGGCACTCCTA
>DAIMEA010000336.1:0-4975 GCA_036725585.1 Prolixibacteraceae bacterium
GAAGAGCCCGTTCTTCGTAGCGGGTAGGATTATAGAGGTAGGGGCTTTTCAGCATTCCGATCAGGAGCGCTGCTTGTTCGAGCGACAGCGAATCGGGGGTGGTGTTAAAATAGGTTTTCGAAGCCACCTCAACGCCAAAAGCGCCATAGATAAATTCGAATTTGTTGAGGTACATGGTAATGATCTCCTCTTTTGTATACCTTTTTTCCAGTTTCACGGCAATGACCCATTCCCTGAATTTCCGGACCACCAGTCGTAAGCCCGAATTGCTTTCGCGGGGAAACAGCAGCTTGGCCAGTTGCTGGGTAATGGTGCTCCCTCCCCCCGAACCCGAATTGGCGGTGACAATCCCTTTTATGGCCCGGAGAAAACCCCGCAAATCGATCCCCGAATGCTGGTAAAAACGTTCGTCCTCGGTTGCAATCAAAGCCTGAACCAAATGGGGGCTCAGATCGCTGTAATTACTCAGGGTGCGGTTTTCGTCCTTGAAAAACTTGTGCAATAATTGCTGATCGGAGGAAATAATCTCGGAAGCAACCAGATATTTCGGGTTTTCCAACTCTTCGAATGAGGGCATAAAACCCAGTTTGCCGGAAGCAATGAGCCAGAAAAAGATAACAGTAAACACCACAAGAAGAAGAGCTGCTCCCCAAAGTATGCGTAGGTATTTTCGAAAAGAGATTTTTTCAGGTTCCATTTTCTGAACGTTTGTGCAAAGATAAAGAATTCTCATCGTTCCGGCAGGTTTCCACTTTCGGTGATTTCCTGGAGGGAGAACAGGAAACATAACCTGCAAAAACATTATTATATTGTATCGACTTCCCTGAATTTTGATTCAAATTTAAAATGAAGCCGATAAAAATTTTGATCTTAGCCTTCGATTTTCTTTAATTTGCATTTTATTTTCGAAAAGAAGATTGTTTTTGCGCGTTGAATCCGTTTCAAAACGACAAGAAACAACCCCCGGAAAAAAGACTTTTTACACTTTTGAGAAAACATTTTGTATGGTAGAAAATCTTGTTATTGTTGAGTCTCCCGCTAAGGCAAAAACCATTGAAAAATTTTTGGGTAAAGATTATCAGGTAAAATCGAGTTTTGGACATATTCGTGATCTGGATAAAAAGGAATTTGGTGTCGACATTGAAAAAAACTTTCAGCCCAACTATATTGTATCCGCCGATAAGAAGGCGGTTGTGAAGGAATTAAAAACACTGGCCAGCGAAGCAAAAATGGTGTGGCTCGCCTCTGATGAGGACCGCGAAGGGGAGGCCATTGCCTGGCACCTGTCGGAGGTTTTGGGTTTGAACCCGGAAAAAACCCGGCGGATTGTTTTTCATGAAATCACCAAAAATGCCATCCTCGAGGCGGTAAAAAATCCTCGTCCGATCAATCAAAATCTGGTCAATGCCCAACAAGCCCGCCGGGTACTCGACCGACTGGTGGGTTTTGAAGTGTCGCCGGTACTCTGGAAAAAAGTGAAACCCCAACTATCGGCCGGAAGGGTCCAGTCGGTGGCCGTACGGCTCATTGTGGAAAGAGAGCGGGAAATTATCTCGTTTAAAACCACTTCTTCCTTCCGGGTAACGGCTTTGTTCCGGGTTACCGATACCAATGGGAAACAAACAGATTTGAAGGCGGAATTAGCCAAACGCTTTGATACACGGGCCGAAGCTGAAGCCTTTTTACAGCGTTCCCTCCATGCCCGTTACACGGTTGAGGATATCGTAACCAAACCGGCCAAACGCACGCCGGCTCCTCCTTTTACCACGTCGACCCTGCAACAGGAAGCCAGCCGGAAACTGGGTTATTCTGTTTCACAAACCATGTCGATTGCCCAGCGCTTATACGAAGCCGGAAAGATTACCTATATGCGAACCGATTCGGTCAACCTTTCTGCCCTGGCCCTGAATACCGCCCGCGAAAAAATCACGGAAATGTATGGCGAAAAATACGCCAAAACCCGGCAGTACAAAACCTCGTCGAAAGGCGCCCAGGAAGCCCACGAGGCCATACGCCCCACGTATATCGACAAAGAGACCATCCCGGGAACCCGGCAGGAACAGCGTCTGTACGACCTGATATGGAAGCGCACCGTCGCTTCCCAAATGAGCGATGCCCTGCTCGAAAAAACAAGCATCACCATAGGCCTTTCTACCACAGGCGAAAAATACATCGCATCGGGCGAAGTAGTCAAATTCGACGGTTTCCTGAAAGTATACAGCGAATCGACCGACGATGAGGACGAAAAGCAGAATGGAACCTCACTGTTGCCTCCCATCAAGGTAAACGATGCCCTCGATTGCGACCATGTTTTAGCGGCACAACGCTTTACCCAGCGACCCCCGCGCTATACCGAAGCAAGCCTGGTGAAAAAACTTGAGGAGCAAGGCATTGGGCGTCCCTCGACTTACGCTCCCATCATTTCCACCATCCAAAACCGTGGCTACGTAGTGAAAAGCGATCGCCCGGGCGAGGAACGTGAATTCCTTACCCTAACCCTGAAAAACGGAAAAATGACCGCCCAGGTCAAAACCGAAGTGTTCGGACAGGAAAAGGCCAAATTGTTCCCCACCGATATTGGGATGGTTGTTACCGATTTCCTGTTGAAAAGTTTCGATCCGATCATGGATTACAATTTTACAGCCAATGTCGAAGACAAATTCGATGAAATCGCTGAAGGAAAAATTGTCTGGAACAAGATGATCGATACTTTTTACAAACCCTTCCATTCCCTGGTCGAAAAAAGCCTCCAGTTGTCGGAGAAAGCGAACGGCGAACGGGTTTTGGGCGTCGATCCGGAAACAGGGAAACAAGTCTCGGTGAAGATAGGCCGCTTTGGCCCCCTCGTTCAACTGGGCGAAACAACCGACGGGGAAAATGGCGACAAACCCCGTTTTGCCAGCATGCAACCCAACCACAGCCTCGAAACGATTACGCTCGACGAGGCGCTGTCCCTGTTTAAATTACCCCGGGAAATCGGCCTTTACGAAGAGAAAAAGGTGTCGACAGCCATTGGTCGTTTTGGTCCCTACATCCGTCACGACAACATTTTCGTATCCCTGGGAAAAAGCGACGACCCCTTTACGGTCAGTCTTTCCCGGGCCATCGAACTGATTGAGGCAAAAAGGGAAAAAGACCGGAATGCGGTACTGAAAAGCTTCGATGAAGAGCCCGGGCTTCGCATACTGAATGGTCGGTGGGGACCCTACATTTCATTCAGTAAAAAGAATTATAAAATTCCAAAAGGCAAGGAAATCGAACAGCTTACGCTCGAAGAATGCAAAAAAATAATCGAAACAGCCGACGCTTCGCCTAAATCGGCGAAACGAAAAAAATAACACCCTGTCCCGGAGTAGTCTCTTTGCTTTTTTTACTGCCTGGATAACAAGGAAAAATACGATGAAAAAAGAAAGCGTTGAGGGATTGCTTCCCTTTTTTGATCCGGTTCGAAAGACGGACTTTATCGATCAGGAAGTTTTCGATTCCGTCACTTCCTCTGCAGGCACCTTACTGGTTCATTCCGAAGATTTTCGTCCTGAACCGGAAATGCGTTTTGAAGTAGCCCTGGTTTTCATTGGCCCGGCAACCGATGCTTCGGGAGATCCGGTCCCCGGGCAATGGATCCGGGAAGCGTTTTACCGCCTGAAAAAAGTTTCGCCCGTGATGCGGATCTTCGACCTGGGGAACATGAAAACAGGATCTTCTTTCGCCGACACCCTGTTTATCCTCGAAGAAGTATGCTCATCCCTGTTGAGAATGAAGAGCAAGACGGTGTTTATCGGTCAGGACCAGGAACTTACCCGGGGTATTTTTAACGCGCTGAAAGAATTTGAAAACAACATCAACCTGGTCCATATCGATTCCCGGATTGATGTTGCCCAGGAAGGGGACCCTCCCGGTGCGCCCGATTACCTGGGGCAGATTATGGAACAAGAAGCAGCCTGGCTGTACAACATTGCGGCTATCGGCTACCAGAGCTATTTCACCGATCCCAAACAAATAAAAAAACTCGACGAGCTCTATTTTGAACACTACCGGCTGGGGAACCTGCGGAACAACCTCGAAGAAACCGAACCGGTTCTGCGCGATGCCGATCTGGTCAGTTTTGATCTTTCGGCCGTTCGCTACAGCGATTTGCCTGCCGTTAAAAAGGGTTCACCCAATGGTTTTTTCGCCGAAGAAGCCTGTCAGCTTGCCCGCTATGCCGGCCTGAGCGACCGGTGCAACCTTTTTGCCCTTTTTGGCGAATTCGATCCCAACGAACGGCAGGAACCCAGTTCGCTTTTCGTAGCCCAGATGCTGTGGTATTATCTCGACGGAATCCTGAACCGAAAACACGATTATCCCGTATCGGAACTCGATGATTACACAAAATTTGCGGTCGCGATAGACGAAATTGAATTTCCCATCGTTTTTTATTTCAGCGAAAAATCGAAACGCTGGTGGCTGGAAGTCGTCAATCCGGCTGCACCGGCCGACGATCCGGGTAAAGTGGTGGTTGCCTGTTCTGCATCGGATTACCGAAAAGCCTGCAACAACGAAATACCCGAACGATGGTGGATTAATTTTAAAAAAATTCGATAAACCTTTGATCAATTGGAAGTAAATTAATTCGAATATCGTATTTTTGTTGTTCATCAAACCCGACGGCATGGAAAGAGAAGACACTGTTTTATGAAAAAAATTTTTTCTTTTTTTATTTTCTATATATTGGTTAATTTAGCAGCTGACGCTCAACAGTTACCATTGTTTAGTAATTATATGTTTTTACGTACAGCGACAAACCCGGGTTATGTTGGGGCAAACAAAACGATCAATGCCGCTTTTTGCAACCGGACCATGTTTGCCGGATTTGGTGACGGGAAGCCCGTAACGTCGTTCTTTGGAATTGATACGCCCTTTGATTTATTTGGGCTGCGGAGTGGCTTTGGCGCTTTAATCACCAGCGACCAGATCGGTTTTTTCAACAATGTTT
>DAIMEA010000337.1:0-4975 GCA_036725585.1 Prolixibacteraceae bacterium
ACAATACCAGGTTCCCCGAATCGATGAACTGTATGTGGATGCGGTGAATGGCGACGACGTAAACAACGGGCATAGCAGCGACTCCCCCCTGCGAACCATCCAACGGGCAGCAGAAAAGGCCGGCCCAGGAACCCATATTTTCATCAATCCGGGAATCTATAACGAACAGGTCGTCGTGCCCTGGTCCGGAGAAGCGGGAACACCCATCGAATTTACCGCAAACGGAACCGACAGCGTCATCATCGACGGACAAAGCATTGCCACCGACGGTAACGGGAGTTTCTTCCAAATCAGCCGGCTGGCCCATATCCGTGTTTCCGGTATCCACGTCCGGAATACCGACGCTTCGGGTATATACGCGTATAAAAGTAACGACATTCACATCGAAAACTGTTCCACCTTCAATACCTTTTCATCGGGCATCAAAGCCCGGGATTGCGACGAACTGCTTATTCGCGGCAACGATGTCCGGCTGGCCTGTAACGGGGGCGGCGAAGAATGCCTGACAGTTGCTTCGTGTACAAATTTCGAAGTGAGCCACAACACCGTGCATGAGGGTCCCGGCTTATACCTCGGAGGCGAGGGCATCTGCATCAAAGGGAACGGAGGAACAGGCTCCGTTCACCACAACCGGGTGTTCGACCTTCCCGCGAACTACGATCCGGCTGTTCACGAAGACGGTGAAGTGGGCATTTATGTGGGCGCTTATTCCGAAAGCAACTACCTCCACAACGTCGACGTGTACGCCAACGTCTCGACCACCCCTGTCGGGATCGCCGTTAGCTCGGAGGAAGGCGGACATACCGACCGTATTGGAATTTTCAACAACCTGGTTTACAACTGCTATTCCACAGGGATTGAGATCACCAACTGGGTGGTTCCGAATACCGGCCCCAAAACAAACATTTGGATTGAAAACAATACAGTTGTTAACTGCGGACACCATACATCCGGTGGATGGCCCGTGGGCCAGGGTATTTTTATCGAAAGCAAACATCCCGATGATGACAACTACATCATTCGGAACAACATTGTCGGCAACTGCCTGGAATTTCAGATCCGGGTTTGTGCCGAAGCCCTTCCCCATACCGTCATCAACCACAATTTGCTTCAGGGCTGGTTGGCCACTTCACCCGAGGATGTAACCGGAAGCGATTCGGTTTTGGCCGACCCTCTGTTCGTTGATGCCGGTTCCGGCGATTACCGGCTATATGGAACCTCGCCCGCTGTTGACACGGGCAATAACAATGCGGGCAGCGGGGAATTCGATATCCGCGACGAAGCGCGTTTGCAAAATAACGGCATCGATATAGGGGCGCATGAATGGACGCTGGGGCTCGATCCCGGCCCGGTTAACACGAATCTGGATATCGAAAACCTCCGACTTGACACAGGCGATATCCGCTGCTACGATGCTGCATCAACGATTACCATTCCCGAAAACGGGACAACAGCGAGCCTCGGAAGTGGTTCTTCGACTGTGTTTATAGCCGGGCAAGCCATCCGCTTTCTGCCGGGATTCAGAGCCGAAACGGGCTGCGACATGCTTGCTTCGATCACCTCAACCGGAAACTTTTGCGATCTGGGCTGGACCGAACAAGAAAGTACGCTGGCCAACGAAAAAAGCAAAACAGCGCTCAACCCCAACATGCTTCTTTCACGGACCATTCAGCCAGATATCCGGCTTTTCCCCAACCCAGGCTATGGCCGGTTTTTCCTTAAAGGGGACAAGGTCTTATCCGAAACTACTGTAAGCGTTTATCATTCCGATGGTTCACGGATTTACCAACAAATCTTTTCTTCTTGTGGTTCGTTTGAAGTTGAACTAACAGTACCCGGCAATGGAATTTATTTCGTCAAAATCGTAAGCAACAAGCAACAGTTAGTGAAAAAAATAATCAGCATACAATAAGAAATCATTACTGTCCGGTTAAAAACAAGAGATTGCTTCGCTACGCCATCAATGACAGATTTACATAAAATGCTGTATGGGAAATGAATACACAATATCTCATTTTTACAAAAATTCTGCCTTCCGGCCATACCGGAAGCATCCTTTTTTGCAGGCGATACCGTGGCCGGTTGTTTTGTGGTTCGCTTCTAACCCCGGGTTCCATTGCATTCCACCCGGGGCTATCGACATTTGACCCGTCCCGGGTCACGCTGTGCCGGATGATTTCCAAAATTGGGTGAGGATAATCCATGAAATTTATTTGCATGCAATTGTATTTGTATTGTTGGTAAAAGTCAACCGAATACAAATTTTCTGCCTTCCGGCCATACCGGAAGCGTACTTTTTCGAAGGGGCTGCCATGGCCGGTTTTTTTAGAACCAACATGCCTACCTTATCCTCCACATAAATGTGGAGGCAATTCAACGAACGAACATCCAAAACCGGGTTGCCCGTAAAGCCCTCGTAATGGCAAAATAATCCAGCCCCCCGAATCGGGGCAGGCACGGCAACGCCCCGGGAAAAGGAACGCGTACGATAAAAACCGTTCGATCCACCCGGCCGGTTCAGCAGCAGAATTTTGTATCGAACGGAAGGGTAGATCGTTGAAAGCATCATTCGATATTCGAATACTATTGAAGATTGATATTCGATAAATCCGGTTTTTCAAGGGATCCCTCGTCGCTTCGCTTCCCTCGGGATGACACCACTTAACAGGGATCCTGAAAGTATTCAGCCCATTAAATTGCGTGAAAACCCGCAATAACTCTTTGAATTGCTTCTTCAAACGGCCGCTTTGTCACAACCTCTTGCTGTGTTTGTCATCTAAATATAACCATCGGTCAAAAATTATGAATAAAATGATAAAATGGGGGGGGTGTATTAAAATATATTTTTTAAGTTTGGATTATTGTTACGTAAGCCACCTGATACCCATGAGAAACGCACATAAACGTGAATTTCTGATTCATTTCGTACGGGAACAAAACAACAAGCAGGTTCCCGGATTTCTTCCCGATTCATTCATTTTTATACGAAAAGGAGGTGCGGCCAAAAAATAAACGTAACCGCGTTGGATGTTGCCAGGCAGCAGGTCAATGCTTGCTATCCCTATAAACCGCCCGACAAAAAGCAACCTCACCACCCCATACAAGTTTCGCAGCCGGTACGTTGTGATGAGGTTTAATTAAACGATTGTTTAACGAATCAAATTTACAAAAATGAAAAGAATAACACGAATTATCCCTGTCATCTTATTTGCTTTTTCATTTTTATTCTCATGCGATGAAGAAGCCGATGATCTCATCCAAAATCCGACTCCGGGTATTGAGTACAAGGAATTGACACCCGAAGAGACGATCCTGAAAAACCAATTGGCCGATGCCGCTATTATCCTGGCCAATATTGCTTCCGATCCCCTCGTGCTTGATGAAATTGTTGCGACCATTAAGATTCAGCCCCGAATTATGGAAGACCGGGTAAAATTTGCTAATTTGATGCATCCGGCTGAAAAATTAAAATCGGGTACAAGTGCTGTAGGTTCCGGACACTTTTCCCGGGCATTTATCGCGAACCTGCAAGCCAGTGGTCTGAAATCGGCCAGCACTCTGGTCGAATACCTTTCCGTACAGGGCGCTGAGATTTATATCCCATACCCCATCGAAGATTATCCCAAGGGCACTGAGGTGGTGGTAACTTCAACTCCGTTGGACAATACCAAACAAAACATTGGATACATTATTGGAAATCCTTCCAAACACGTAATGGCGAACCAGGAACTCACGGAAACAAATCCGGTAATTATCATTACACCATCCGTTGAATATGAAGAAAATTTTCCTGCGGATGCAGCCATTGGAAATGCAGACAATACTGCACTGAAAAGTGTCAATATAGATCCCATGGCTGTATGGAATGATGTAAATTATGTTTTTACGATATGGCTCGACTATGTTTATATTAAAGATGACTACGTCCCGGATCTCTTTCTTCAAGATGGTGTGATTCATTATTGCTGTGGAGATGTTTTTTTCAATAGTTCAAATTCTGCAATAACTAACTCAACAACAGCAAAAGGAAATCATTATAGTCAAAGATTTCCCAGAAAGTATGAAAGGGATGCTAGAAGAGGATATGTCAAAGGTATGTTTCCATTAAACCAACGTTTTATCTTAGATTGGCATCCGGGAGTTGCAGACCGGAGCTTTGCCTGGTTTATGGATTTACCAACAGTAGTGACCAATAACTCTTTAGGACTTAATGGGACATACGGTGCTGAATTAGGGGTAAAAACGACGGAAATACCACTCGGATTAACACTAAAGCAAGGAGGGAGCGTTACCAATACCGTATCAACACAAATGACCTGGGGGGATCATTTATATGGAGATACTAATTGGCCAAGGTACTATTATCAGATGTTGTATAATTCGGCAGGCGATACTTGGAGTCAGATTCATGGAAATGCCTGGGTGTTAATACCCAGTGGAGGATATCGCCCGGTGATAAAGGTTAACAACGAACTATTTTATGTAACACATTGTTCCGTTGAACCAAGATAAATTGAAAATAATTTCTATGAAAGTGTCATTTCAAGTTGTGCTCCAATTTTCAGCAAATGTGGGGGTAATAAATTGAATTATCTGACTTGAAATGACACTTTTAACTGTCCTAAAAAAGAGAACTATGAAAAAAAAATCACTCCTTGTTTTCTTGATTGCACTATCCTTTAATGCAATATCGCAGAAAAACGAATTCCTGGCTTTGCCGGGTATTACCACGTACCAGTTTTACATCGATCAGAGCGCGGTCTTTCAGTATAAGTACGAAAGGGCCATTGGCAAAAATACTTCGATCCAGGCAGGAATGCGCTACCATAACGAAATTGAACAAAAAAGTATTAATGGTATTTCCCAATGGATCCAGTACTCCTTTAACTCCTACAAGCTGGATGCAACCTTCCTGCTCATCCCGGTTAACCGGGAACGTTTTAAGTTAAAGGCCGGTATGGGTTTCGACATCGGC
>DAIMEA010000338.1:0-4942 GCA_036725585.1 Prolixibacteraceae bacterium
AGCGCCGCCAATGATGAGTTTTACATCGGGATACGATTGTTTAATCTCGGCCACAATGTTCTTCATACTGCCCATGGTCGTCGTGAGCAAGGCCGAAAGCCCCACTACGGCATCCCGGTGTTCTTCGATGGCTTTCAGAAATTTTGGAGCAGCAACATCGACCCCGAGATCGATTACTTCCCAGCCGGCTCCCTCAACAATCATTGCAACGAGGTTTTTCCCAATGTCGTGCAGGTCGCCTGCTACTGTACCAATAATGAACTTACCTTTCCGGCGTACCGCACCACTTTGGAAATAGGGTTTCAGGTGTGCCATGGAAGCATTCATGGCTTTTGCCGAGATCAACATTTGAGGAACAAAGATTTTCTTTTGCGAAAACTTTTCCCCAACTTTTTCCATCGCTACAATGAGGGCTTTGTTTAAAATATCCACAGGCTGAATGCCCATCTCCAAAGCAAAAGCTGTTAATTCGTCGGCTCCATCCTGCCCTTTCATGGCCGGTGGGAAAGGAGCTGCTTTGTTCACTTTGCCCTGTTCCACACACGCAGATAATTTTTCGAGGATTTCTTCAGCATTCATCGATTCTATTTTAGTTCATTGATAATACGTTATAAAAAATCACACTCGCTTATATTCCCGCACAACGGCGGCAATCCGGGCAATATGCTCGGGAGTGGTACCGCAACAGCCACCAATGATATTGGCCCCGGCATCGAGTAAAAGTTTCACATATCCGGCTGTTATTTCGGGTGTTTCGAGAAAATGAGTTTCCCCGTTTTGGTATACGGGTGCACCCGCGTTGGCATGGATTAAAATGGGAATTGTGCGATTCACCGACCGGATTTCTTCTGTAATCCCGATCATGTTCTCCATTCCGTTTCCACAATTGGCTCCGATAATGGAAGCGCCTGCGGCAATCATTTCCCCAACCATTTCGGTGGGAGTTATTCCCATCATGCTATGGTAGCTCCGTTCGTTGGATTTTTCAAACGTCATGGTGCAAATCACTTCACAGGCCGTATTTTCCCGACAAGCCGAAACGGCTGCTTTTGCCTCTTCGATGTCCGACATGGTTTCCACTACCAGGGCATCGGCTCCCCCAGCTTCCAAAGCCATGGCCTGATCCTTGAACGCCTGATAAAGTTCGTCGTAACAAACATCGCCCATCATCAGGATTTTTCCGGTTGGCCCGATCGATCCCAGGACATAACGATTGGGACCGGCGGCTTTGCGCGATAGTTCAGCTGCGGCTTTATTTAACGCATATACTTCCCGTTCCAGTCCGAAAAAGGAAAGCTTAAACGCATTTCCCCCGAAACTATTGGTTTCGATCATGTCGGAACCGGCTTCAATGTAACTGCGAGCAATGTCGTAAACGGCATCGGGATGGGTCAGATTCCACGACTCAGGACATTCACCGGGTTTCAAACCTTTTTGTTGCAAAAAAGTACCCCACGCCCCGTCGGAAACAAAGATTTTTCCCTGCTTGATTTCTTCCGCAATCGATTTCATAAGCTTTGGATTTTCCGGTTTTTCGTTACCGGCTGTAATTTTAATGATTTTTTTCAATTTAGCATTGGAACATAAACCTTTTGTGAAAAAAAGTTTTCTACTTCGGCGGGAGTTTTTAACTTCGGGGCGAACAATTACTTACTAAACCGATTACACGACTATGACTGATGCACAATGGAATGAATTACAGCAAACGCTGAAAGGAGAAAAAAAAGGAGCGCTCCCTGCGGGATTTATTATCGACTGCCCCTGGCTTCCCAAATGGTATGGAATAACTATTTTGGATTACTTTTCGAACGATGAACTTTGGCTGGAAGCGAATTTGAAAGCCCTCGAAACTTTTCCCGATGTATGGTTTCTGCCGGGTTTCTGGAGCGAATACGGCATGTGTACCGAACCTTCTGCCTTTGGCGCAAAATGTGTGTTTTGGAAGGATGAGTTTCCTTTTGCCGATAAAATCATTCATTCATCCGAAGATATTGATGCGTTGGAAGTGCCCAACCCCGGAACCGACGGCCTTCTTCCTTTCATGCTCAACCGCTTAAAGCTGGCTCGTCCGGCCATTGAAGCAGCCGGCCACAAAATCCTTTTTTCGGTTTCGAGGGGGCCGCTCAATATAGCTTCGTTTTTAATGGGAACCACCGAACTGATGACCACCATGATGCTGGAACCCGAAAAAGTTCATCGGCTCATGCGCGTGATCACCGACTTTTTGAAAAAATGGCACCAGCTTCAGCGGGAAAGCATCCCCACGATCGATGGGATACTGATGCTCGATGATATCGTGGGTTTTGTCGGGGAAGAAGAATTCCTGGAATTTGGGATGCCCTATCTGAAAGAACTCTACGACACCGATGTCTCTGTTAAATTTTTCCACAACGATGCCGATTGCACGGTCTCGGTTAAATATTATCCCGAAATAGGAATCAACCTGTATAATCCCGGGCTCGATATGAGCATTTCGCAAATACAGGAAGAAACAAAAAAACAGCTGGTTGTTCTTGGAAGCCTTCCTCCCCGTGATGTTTTGGCAACGTGCACCCCGGAAGAAGTGTACGGCAAAACAAAGGAAATGCTGACCGGCGTTCCGGATAAATCCAGGCTCATTGCATCATGTGGTGGAGGTATGCCCCCCAACGTATCGACCGAAAACATCCGGGCGTTTCTCCGGGCAGTTAAGGAAGTGAGCCTGTAATTCGTCCGATGGATTGTTCAATCCCGTCGGGATTTCGATCAAAAAGCGGAAATCCTGACGTGTACATCCATTCGAATCACAGGAATGAATTATGCCAAATTTCCCTTGCTATTCAGGGATCGCCATGAAACCTACAGCGAAAGGAGGAGGCATTTCAAACAGGGCATTACCATGGGAATAAAACACCCACAAGTTGTCACAACCAATAGGCAAACACCCCTCTAAACACAGAACAACAATAGGAAAGCATCCGTCGTATCGGATCGTTTTGTACATTTGTTTAACACGAAACATCTGTCATAAATGAAAACAAATCGTCGATCCTTTTTGAAAACATCGGGAGCCCTGGGCTGTGGCATTGCCCTGGCAGGTCCGTCGTTGCTCCAATCATGCAAAGAACCTTTGCCGCTCAATCCCATCCCCCGATGGAAAGGCTTTAACCTGCTCGATTATTTTTCACCTGTAAAACCCCGTCCGGAATACGGGAACCGAAATACCACCACCGAAGATGATTTTCGATGGATGCAGGACTGGGGCTTCAATTTTGTCCGGCTACCAATGGCCTACCCAAGGTATGTACTTTTCGACTCCGAAAGACCCATTACCCCCGAAGAAACCTACCGGATTGACGAGGCGGCGATAGACGAGATCCGGAAGCTTGTTGAAATGGCCCTTCGATACGGGATGCACGTGAGCCTGAACCTGCACCGGGCGCCTGGGTACTGCGTCAACGCCGGATTCCAGGAACCGTTTAACCTGTGGAAGGACAAAGAGGCCCTCGATTCGTTTCTTTTTCACTGGGAAACCTGGGCCAAAGTGTTCAAGGATCTTCCTCCCGAAAAGATCAGTTTCGACCTTCTGAACGAACCCAGTATGCGGGAAGACATGAACGATCAGCATTCGCCCCACGCCACCATTCCCGGCGAACTATACCGCAAGGTAGCCAAAGCCGCAGCAGAACGGATCCGGGCCATCAATCCAGCACACCGGGTGATTGCCGATGGCAATAACACCGGGAATTCGGTCATTCCCGAAATAATCGACCTCGACATTATCCAAAGCTGCCGGGGTTATTACCCTCACTACATCAGCCACCACAAAGCGCCCTGGGCCATGAAAGATCCGGATAGCGCCCCTGCCCCGGTATGGCCCGGCACCATGAACGATCAATATTTTGGCCGACCGGAGCTGGAACAATATTACCAGCCCTGGATCGACCTGGTAAAACAGGGTGTGGGTGTTCATTGCGGCGAATGCGGTTGCTGGAAGAAAACACCGCATGCTGTTTTCCTGGCCTGGTTTGCCGACGTACTCGGTATCCTTACGCAACACGGAATCGGCTATGCACTTTGGAACTTCCGGGGCGATTTCGGCATACTCGATTCGGACCGGGAAGATGTAGCCTACGAAGACTGGCACGGACACCGGCTCGACCGGAAACTGCTTGACCTGCTGCGTAAATATTAAAAGTGGTACAATTCTTGATTCATTCAAACCCGTTGAAAACATAAAATCGAAGAACCATGAAACATTTCTCTGCTCCATTACGGTCAATGGCTGTTTTATTGTCCATTGCCCTGCTTGTCTCGGGCTGTGTCAGCACGACCCTGATCGACTCCTACCCCACCGGGGCCTATCTATACCTCGACGGAGAACCTGTGGGCAAAACACCCTATCCCATGACCGATTCCAAGATTATCGGATCCTGCACTTCGGTGAAGATTGAAAAAAATAACTTCGAACCGTTTTACACGACCATCTGCCGCGACGAAGAACCCGATGTGGCAGCCATTGTGGGCGGTTTTTTTGCATGGCCCCTCTTTTTTTGGGCCATGAAATACAAACCCAACCATATTTACAACCTTCTGCCCGAGGGAAGCCGTTCGTCGGCAAGGGAATACCTGGACGATGAAGAAGAATCGCTCGATTCGCTTTGGAAAGACAAAGAAGCGAAACCTGCCGAAAGCCAATCCGAAGAACAAACAGCCCCCGATGAAAGCAACAAGGTGCTGAAGCTCGATGAGGCACAACCCATTTCGGATGAAGAATTTCAGCAACAAAAAGTAAAGGACGAATAAAGAAAGCGGTCGATACAGGGTGTTTTTACGTATTCCGGAATTTTCGGATACAGCACCTTGCTCCGCGTAACGATCCGAGAAGAGATCGGTACTATACCAACAACAGGTTCATGCATTAGGTGTCATTCCGAGTCCCCATCCCGGTTTCGGGAAAAAT
>DAIMEA010000339.1:0-4927 GCA_036725585.1 Prolixibacteraceae bacterium
GTAAACACTACCACAGGTAAATTTCAGCTATATAAAATATTTTGGCCGGGGGGTGTTTTTATATAAAATAAGGTATAGGGGGTGGGGGAATTATGTACCGGTATTTTCTTTAACATCTGGAGCTGAAAACTTTTTGTTCAGTTTTTCCATATCCCTTGCAATCTTCGTGTCGACCACTTTACTGTAAATTTGCGTTGTAGAGATGCTTTTATGCCCTAGCATCTTACTTACTGTCTCAATCGGAATGCCATTTGTAAGGGTTACTGTGGTGGCAAAAGTGTGCCTTCCCAAGTGCATGGTTATATTTTTATCAATACCGCATATTGATGCTATCTCTGTAAGGTATGCATTCAACTTTTGGTTCGATATGACAGGGATTAACTGATTTTGACTGTTGCAATAGGGATCATTGGCATATTTATCGATGATACTTTGTGCCGGGGGCAGAATGGGTATGCTGGCTCTTACATTAGTTTTCTCCCTGTGATACATAATCCAATTATTCCCGTCAATACCTTTTTTAATGCTTTCCCTGTTCAGCTTGGCAAGATCAGAATAGGATAACCCGGTGTAGCAAACAAAAACAAAAACATCTCTCACCTGATCAATTCGTTTGATAGGGAAATGATGAGTTTCAATTTCAGCTAATTCCTCTGTTGTAAGGAACCCCCGGTTTGTTTCTTTAAAAGCCGTTTTGTAACTACGGAAAGGATCATTGGAAATGTATTCCAGATCCATAGCATAATGGATGACTTTTTTAAGCTGCTTAAGGTATTTCATCACGGTATTGACATCAATCCCGTATTTTGTACGAAGGAAAATTTCAAACTTACGGATGAAATTGGCATTGAGATCCTCCAGATTGATATCTTTCCTTTGATATTCAGTTTGGACGAACAGCTTTATCCTTTCTAGAGTAGTCTTATACTGATTAACAGTGTGCTGTGCATACTTCCTTCCAACCTCCAGTTCTGAAAGTTGATTGTTTTCTTCAAACACATTGATCAGGGTCCTGCCTTTAGCTTTCTTGTTTCTAATAATCTCTTTCAGATCCTCCAGTGTGGCATGTTCATTGTTTTCAATCAACAGGTTAAATTTCTGCTGGACCATTGTTTTAAAGTCCATCAGGTAGATGTTAATGGTCCTTGCTTCTTCTGATCTGCCTTTTACCTCCTGTCTGGTTTTATCCCATTGTGAGGGTTCAATCCACTGCTTGGTGCTTAACTCTGCCCTTTCATTATCAAGGGTCATTCTCAGATAAATAGGGGATTTTCCATTTTCGTTACCCCTAAGCATGAATGAAATGTTCAATCTTTTCATCACTTTTTGATTTAAAAATTATGCAAATTTTGACTTTTTTTAGGGTTCTGAAAAGTGCAAATCGATGCAAACAAGTGCAAAATAATGAAGCTGTTACTGAGGTCTAGGTGAGTTTTTTTTCATACCATTTTAAAACTCCCGATTTCCTCACCTTTAAAACAGGCAAAAATGGAAATTCTATGTACCTGAAACAGTACCAAACCTCCGGTTTTTATTGATTTTATGCGGGATTGTATAAAAAAGGGTAGGAAAGTGAGCCTCTCATGGGACTCGAACCCACGACCTGCTCATTACGAATGAGCTGCTCTACCAACTGAGCTAAAGAGGCTTTTATTTTGGCCTACAAAAATACAATTTCTGTTTAAATAACCATGCTTCGTTGTTTTTTTCGCGATCTTTTCACGAGCTGTGGGTAAAAACGAATATTCTACAATTTTCCCAGCAGCTTCTTCAAATTTGTTTCGGCTATTTTCAGGCTGTAACGGAAGTTGGTGAGCCGGGTCGACGATTGTTCAAAATCTTCCTGGGCCAGGCGTACTTCAAGCGACGTGGCTTCGCCCAGACGCATGCGCTGCAAACTGATCTCCAGGCTTTCTTTGGTTAATTCGCAATTTTCCTGCTCGATTTTGAGTAATTCCTGCTGCTTTTCGAAGGCTGTCAGTGCATTAAGCAATTCGGTATACACTTTGAGCTTTTCTTTTTCCAGTTCAATTTCAGCCTGCTCGCGGTCAATTTTGGCCAGGGCGAGTTGCCGCTGCAAGTTTCCGCCCATAAAGAGCGGAACCGAGACCGATCCCCCGGCCTGGGGCCAAAGGGTCCGGGTCGTCGAGAGGCTGGTGCCGGGTAAAAGGGTGGTTCCTGTGTTGTTCAAATAGTAGCCGGCCAGCAGGTTAATTTTGGGAAACAGGGAGCGGCGGCTTTCCGAAACCACCAAATCCTGAATGTCGACCCGTTTTTGCAACACCTGGACCCGGTTGTTCTGGCCGTATATTTCTTTCAGGAGCTGCTCCCGGTCGGGTTGATAGTCGAAGGTGAAATCGTTGTACACATCGAACGGGAGGGTTTCGCTGATGTAGAGCATCCGGGCCAGCTCGCGCCGGGCCTGGGCGATGGCTGCCTGCTGCACAATAGCATTCTCCCGGTTCACGTTCAGGTCGATGCGGGCCTGAAGCAGATCGGTTTTCTTTCGCGATCCGGCATTATAGCCTGTTTCGGATATTTTCACCCGTTCGAGGTTGTAGCGGATGGTTTGTTCAATGGAGGCCAGTTGCTGTTTTTGCTTTACAATATTGTAGTAGGCGGCAATCACTTCGGAGAGCGTTTGTTGCACCTGGGCTTTGTACTGTATTTCGCCCATGGCTTCCAATTCGTTCAGTTTGTTTTTTGTTACAAACATTTTTCCACCGTCGAAAAGGGTCCACGAAAGTTCGATGCCCGAATTCAGTGTGGCCACACCCAGGCTGTAGGCATCGGTTGTGTTGGTCTCGGATTCAGAAGAAACCACATTGCGCAGGGCATACTGTCCCGATCCGCTCAGCGAAATATTGGGCAACATCCCGGCGGCTCCGGCGGTATTGTTGGTTTTCAGATAAAGCGCATCGTTCCGGGCAAGGGTTATGTCAAAATTGTGTTTTAAGGCCAGGGCGATGGCTTCATCGAGCGTGAGAACCGTTTGCCCTTTCGCCTGAAGCAAAAGGAACAGAAACGGAAGGATAAGCAGTAGTTGTTTCATTTCACCATGTTTTTATACCCGCGAGGTGTAACCTCCGACTCACGTATAGCCGATTCATCAGAGAGAAAATCAATCGTCGCTCTTTTCTTTTTGCCCGACATCACAATATACATGACCGGGATCACAAACAAGGTCAGAAGTAAAGAGAAGAGGATTCCTCCCACCACGACAATACCCAATGGAATGCGGCTTTCGGCGCCCGATCCGAGAGCCAGGGCAATGGGCAGGGCTCCGAAAACGGTAGCCAGCGAAGTCATCAGGATGGGGCGCAAACGGGCGGCTGCCGCTTCGAAGGCTGCTTCGGCCTTGCCTTGTCCGGCACGCTGTTTCTGGTTGGCAAACTCCACGATCAGGATTCCGTTCTTGGTCACGATCCCGATGAGCAGAAGCATCCCGATTTCGGAAAAAATATTCAGGGTATGCCCGAAAATGTGGAGCGAGAGCAATGCTCCGGCAATGGCCATGGGAACCGTCAACATGATGATAAAGGGGTCGCGGAAACTTTCGAACTGCGCGGCCAGCACCAGGTATACCAGCATCAGGGCCAGGATAAGGGCAAAGGATATGTTCGAGCTGCTTTCGGCAAAATCGCGCGAGGGACCCGAAAGGTCGGTATTGAACGACGAATCGAGTACCTTTTCGGCAATCCGGTTCATCTCGTCAATCCCGTCGCCCAGGGAATAACCGGCAGCAAGGTTCGCCGCAACGGTGGCCGATTTGTACCGGTTGAAATGGTACAAAGTGGGTGGGTTGCTGTTTTCTTCCACCTTCACGAGGTTATCGAGCTGGATCATTTCCCCGTTCCGGTTCCGGACATAGAGTTTGGAAATGTCGGCCGGGTTGTCGCGGTCTTCCCGGTCGACCTGGGCAATAACGAAATACTGCTTGTTGTTCCGAAGGAAATAGCCCGTTCGTCCCCCGCTGAAGGCTGTGTTCAGCGCATCGGTCACATCGCGTGTATTTACTCCGAGGCTGGTCGTTTTCAGCCGGTCGACCACGATATTCAGCTCGGGTTTGTTGAATTTCAGGTTCACATCCACTACGCTGAACACGTCACTTTTCTCGGCTTCTTCCATAAAACGGGGCAAAGCCTCCCGGATCTTTTCAAAATCGATGTTTTGGATGACATACTGAACAGGTAGTCCGCGTGAAAAAGCTGTGGCTATAGTGGGTTCCTGGCTGGCAATAACCCGGGCACCGGCAATGGTACTGTATTTTTTCGATAATTCGTCGTAAATCTCCTGCTGGGTGCGGGTCCGGTCGTCGGGATCGGTTAGCATGGTCATGATAAAACCCGAATTGCCGGAAGTACCGCCCCAACCGCCATGTCGGGCCAGAACAAAATTAAGTTCCGGGATGGTGTTCATCTGCATTTCGGCGATTTCGTCGGTAATTTTTTTCGTCGCATTGAATTCCATGCCTTCCGGCGCCGTTATCGAAGTACGAATAAAACTGTGGTCTTCCATGGGCGCCAGTTCGCTTTGCAGGTTGAGACCCACCCAAACAATAATCAGGATGCACAAACCCAGAATGGAAAACGAAGCCCACTTGTGTCCAATGAACATTTTCAGCGCTTTTCGGTATCCCTTTTCCATGGCCACAAAAAAACTTTCGGTTTTCAGATAGAGGGGAGAATGATGCGATGCCGAGCCACCCAGTTTCACATTCAGCACAGGAGTGAGCGTGAGCGAGACCAGGGCAGAAATCATAATGGCGCTGGCCACCACGATGCCAAATTCGCGAAACAAACGGCCGGTAAAGCCTTGCAAAAAGATGACCGGGATGAATACAATGGCCAGGGTAAGCGAGGTAGAAATAACCGCAAAGAATATTTCCCGGGTTCCTTCCGAAGCAGCCTTCCATTTATTCATACCC
>DAIMEA010000340.1:0-4916 GCA_036725585.1 Prolixibacteraceae bacterium
TTTGTTGTTGTGGGGCGTACTGGGATCGAACCAGTGACCTCTTGCCTGTCAAGCAAGCGCTCTAAACCAGCTGAGCTAACGTCCCGTAAACAATTAATTTATCCCTTTGCCGTGATCGAATTTCATAGGGTAAACTCAGGGCAAAAATAAAACTTTTTTCCGAAATCGGAACTTTCCTGAAAATTTCCGTTCCCTGCACAGAATCCCTTATATTTGTCGAAACCTTTCTTTGATCACCATGAAGCACTTCAACCGGATCAATGCCCTTATGGGACTGGGCGTTTTCGTCCTGTCGCTGGTGGTATACCTGATCACACTCGAGCCTTCCGTTAGTTTCTGGGATTGCGGCGAATTTATTGCAGCCTCGTACAAATTGCAGGTCGGTCACCCGCCGGGAGCGCCTTTCTTCATGATCCTTACCCGGGTATTATCCCTGCTGGCCCCGTCGCCCGATAAGGTGGCGTTTTCCATGAATGCTTTTTCTGCCCTGACCAGCGCAGCAACCATCCTGTTCCTCTTCTGGACCCTTGTCCGGCTGGCTCTTCGTTTTTCGGGCAACGACGGTACGCGGGGATTTCAGGTACAAGCCCTTGCAGCCGGTTTGATCGGCTCCCTGGCTTTTGCCTTTACCGACACCTTCTGGTTCTCGGCCGTCGAAGCCGAGGTGTATGCCTTTTCGTCTCTTTTCACGGCCATTGTATTTTGGGCCATCCTGCGCTGGGAAGCCCTAGCCGACGAAAAACATGCCAACCGATGGATCTTGCTGATTGCCTACCTGATGGGGCTTTCCATTGGTGTTCACCTGCTGAACCTTCTGGCCATTCCGGCCATTGCCCTAATTGTGTACTTTAAAAAATTCAAAACCACAGCCCGGGGTATCCTCATTACCCTGGCTCTTTCTTTTGCCATCATTCTGTTCATCATGTACGGCATTGTGCAGGGAACGCCCACGGTGGCCCAATGGTTTGAAATCCTTTTTGTTAATTCCTTCGGGCTCCCCTATAATTCCGGAATTTTGTTCTTTCTCATTCTGATCCTGGGGCTCCTTGTAGCCGGAATCGTGTATACACACCGAATGCGAAAACCGGTCGCCAACCTGGTTCTGATCAGCCTCACCCTGTTGGTAATGGGCTTTTCGTCGTACACCGTGATCATGATCCGCTCGCAGGCCAATCCGCCCATGGATGAAAACAATCCCGAAAATGCCTATTCCCTCATGAAGTATCTGAACCGTTCTCAATATGGTTCGACCCCGCTCCTGACCGGTTACTACTACAACGCACCGGCCGTGAGTGTAAAAAAGGGAAAACCGGTGTATTACCCCAAGGACGGAAAATACATCAAAATGGATGGGGCTCCGGAATATCAATACGACGACCGCTTTAAAACCTTTTTCCCCCGTATGTACAGCCCGATGAGCAACCACGAAACCGGGTACAAAATGTGGGCCGATATTGAAGGCCGGCCGGTAACGGTAGGCGGCCAAAAAATGCAGGTTCCCACGTTCGGCGAGAACCTTCGGTATTTCTTTTCCTATCAGATCAACCACATGTATCTCCGTTACTTTATGTGGAATTTTTCGGGACGGCAGAACGACAACCAGGGCCATGGCGACCTGTTCAACGGGAACTGGCTCACAGGCATCGGCTTTCTCGACCGCGCGCGACTGGGTCACAACGGAGAACAACCCTATTCGATGGCCAACCCCGAAACGACGAACCGTTACTATATGCTCCCGCTTCTGTTGGGTTTCTTGGGCTTGTTTTTTCATTACCGGCAAAACAAACGGGATTTCTGGGTGGTGGCTCTGTTGTTTTTCATGACCGGCATTGCCATTGTGGGCTATCTAAACCAACCGCCCTTCCAGCCCCGGGAACGCGACTATGCATACGCGGGTTCGTTTTACACCTTTGCCGTCTGGATCGGATTGGGGGTAATGGGCCTGTATCAGTTCTTCCGGAAGCTACTGAAAAAAGGCGCTCTGATACCGGCAGTTTTGATCAGCGCTATTGTTCCGGCGCTGTTGTTTGCCGAAAATTTCGACGACCACGACCGCTCGGGACGCTATGTAGCCCGTGACCTGGGAAAAAATTACCTCAATTCGTGCGAAAAGAATGCCATTCTGTTTACCTATGGCGATAACGACACCTTCCCGCTTTGGTACGTTCAGGATGTGGAAAACGAACGGCCCGATGTCCGGATCTGTAATGTAACCCTGTTAAATGGCGACTGGTATATCGACCAGATGAAGCGGAAAGTATACGATTCGGAACCTATGCCCATCCTCATGGAATCGGAGAAGTACGAATTCAACAAGCGAAATACCATTTTTGTGCGGGAGGATATTTCGTATCCGGTAGAACTGTCAACGCTGATGAAAATTGTGTTGAGCGACGACCCCCGTTCCAAACTGCAGAGCCAGGGAGGCGCCCTGTACGATTACATCCCGACCAATAAAATCAAAATCAGCATCGATAAACAGAAAGTCATCCAAACGGGAACCGTACCCGGTGACCAGGCCGGACGCATTGTCGATTCGATGGTTTTTGACGTTAGCGGGCGTTATCTGAGCAAGAGCGACCTGGCCATCCTCGACTTGTTGGCCAACAACCACTGGGAACGTCCGGTATATTTCGACCTGAGCGTGGCCAATACCATGAGCCTGAAACTCCACCGCTATCTGCGACACGAGGGCTTTGCCTACCGTTTGCTCCCGGTGGAAAACAAATCCGACGACCCGTTTATCGATTCCGAAATACTGTACGACAGGCTGATGAACCGTTTTGTTTGGGGAAAGATGAACGATCCCCATATTTTCATCGACGAAAACATCCAGAAAACAACCGAGATTGTGCAGATAAAAAATACGTTTTTCCGCCTGGCCGAAAAGCTCCAATCCGAGGGACAAAAAGAAAAAGCCCTGGCTGTTCTCGACCGGCTTTACGAGGTTTTGCCTCCGGGGCGCTTCTTTATGTCGCATTACGACTTGTACTGCTCGACCCTGTATTTCCGGAACGAACGTATGGAGGCGGGCGACCGTATTTTACAGACTCTTGCCACCGAGAGTTTCGATAAAATCGACTTTTACCTCAACATGGGACCAGAATATGTCGATAGTTACCAACGTATAACCAACCGCGAAACGGCCATACTGAAAGAAGCCCTTCGGATTGCCCGACAATTTAACCGGGCAGTGCTGAGCGAAGAATTCAACCAGAAACTTGAAAGCTTATCGGCTTTGTAAATACCGTTCCTGTTTTGGCTACTCAGTATTACATCCACGAAGCTATTGGCCGGGTGAACATCACCCGGAGAAAGGGATCGCAAAAGATTTCGATGCGGATTAAACCCGATGGCACGGTATCCGTGAACCATCCGTGGTATGCGACGTCGAAGGAGGTGCTGGATTTTATCTACAGCCACGTCGACTGGATTAAAGCCCAGCAGCAAAAAATGGCCGATGCACAAAAAGTCTGGGCTTGCGACGAAATCATCCAAACAAAGAGGCATATCATCGAAATCAAAAAGGTACCCCGGGGAACCCTCCGGGGGGTGCTGCATAATGGAGAAGTGGTAATTACCATTCCACCGGCAGAAGAAATTGCGGCTGAACATGTCCAGAAATTCATCACGCGGGTTGTGGTGGATATTTGCCGGCGCGAGGCCCGTGTTTATCTGCCGGTACGGGTTGGGGAGCTGGCCCGCCTGCACGGGTTCAGTTACGAAAAAGTGGTTGTTAAAAACCTGAAGAGCAAGTGGGGGAGTTGTTCCTTTAAAGGTACCATCAACCTGAATATTCACCTGATGCGCCTGCCCGATCACCTGATCGATTACATCATCCTGCACGAGCTGGCCCACACCCGGGAAATGAACCATGGCCCCCGGTTTAAACTTTTGCTCGACCGCCTGACCGAAGGCCGGGCCGCAAGTCTGGAAAAGGAAATGAAAAAAATGGGCGCTTCCGTGCTGAACCTGCCGGCGTAAAGGTGATTTTCTGGGGGAAGAAAGGAAGAAAAAAGCCACGAAAACGTATTGTAATCAGTTTTTTATTCGTGTCATCCCGACGTAAGGAGGGATCCCTCGTTTCTACTTATAAGGGTTTTCGAACAGGGTGTCATCCCGAACGGAGTATAGCGGAGTGAGCGATCCGTTGTTTCAATGGATTCCTCCTCCTTTCACGATGACTTTCAAAATCCGCAAATACATTTTTTGATCCACGGATTACACGAATTTCCAGGGATCAAGATTCACCCTCATGGATGAATAAAATTCGTTTTATTTCCGGTTGCTTGTGCAACAAAGATTTCCATTGCATTCCACCCGGGGCTACCGACATTTGACCCGTCCCGGGTCACCCGGGTTGAAACGCGTTGCTTTACAACAGATCTCTCCTATGGAACAAAGCCGGAGCGGATTTTTCACATATCCTTTATGTCTATCGGAATAAAGTCAATTCAACGTCCCATAATCGATCGACAACCCGAAACCGGATTGCCGGGAGGCGTTTATGTGCAGGTAATCATCCGGTTGTATAAAGTCATAGGTCACCGCTACGCGGCTTGGGTGTCGTGTTGTTTCCGGTATGCTACAAATAGGTCGCCGCTACGCGGCTTTTGCCATGTTCCTGCCTCTTTGCACAAAAAAGAGGTCGCCGCGATGCGGCTTTCGCCTTGTTCCTGCCGCTTTGCGCTACAAAGAGGTCGCCGCTATGCGGCTTGGGATAGGTGCGAAATAATTTTATTAATAATCCGCCTGGCGAAAACCGATTGTTGGCAAATGGGAACCTCAAAAACTTTCTACCGCTACGACCTATCGGTAGCTCTATCGAATTACCAAAAACAAAAAGCCGCGTAGCGGTAACCTATTTGTAGCACAATGGCACCACCGAAAACAAAAAGCCGCGTAGCGGCGACCTA
>DAIMEA010000341.1:0-4915 GCA_036725585.1 Prolixibacteraceae bacterium
CGGATAAATCATCAACGATCCAAAACATTACTTTTTTTTCAGCAGACCCTAATTAGCAAAATTATCCCGCCAAAAGAGCTGATGTTTTGTGTAGAATATGTAACTTTCATCAGCAACGATGTTTTTCACCTAAAAAAGGAAAAATATTGAATCGCTCAAGCCACTAAGGCCTTGATTTACTGCAATCCCCGCTTTTTAACATTCGGTTTACGGATGTAAGGTAAAAGTAAAAAAACATAAAGCCAAAAAATATGAAAACGAATCAAACACGATTTTTCATCGGCTCAAAAACAAAAACCAAAAAACCAGTCATGAGAAATGTAATCGTTTTTATTTTTCTTCTTTTCAACTTGAATGGCTGGAGTCAAAATATCATTTTTGAATGGAACAAAATACTGGGTACAAAGGGAGCAAATGTTGGTCTCTGCATCAGGACAGATGCTGATGATTTTATTTATACAGCGGGTTGTTTTTCCAATTCCATTGACTTTCTGGGGACTCCGTTAACTTCATTGGGAAAGTTTGATGCCTATCTGGCAAAAATGGATGCAATGGGAGAATTGATCTGGATAAAACAATTCTCCGGGGCTTACAATGATAAAATAACCTCACTCGAAATTGATAAGGACAATAATATTTATGTTTGCGGAAGTTACAGAGCCCAAATCAGTTTTGACACTACACTCGTCACCAATAATGTAGACACTAGGCGTAGTACCAATATGTTTATAGCAAAGTTCAATTCCGAAGGGAAACTTATTTGGGCAAAAAACACAGGGGGAGTTGAAGTCATAGGAAATAGAATTGGACCAGTTGAATTTGGGGGGAACCGATTAACTATTGATAATGATAATAATCTGATTGTTACGGGAGAAAGCATCGAGCTTGATCTGTTTGACACGTTAGAACCCGTTAATACGATTGATTCAGCCTATATTTGCGATTACTTTACTGCATGCCATTGGGAATATTTTCAATCTACTTATAACTTTTTAGCAAAATATAGTTTAGATGGTGAAAAAATTTGGATCAAACAAATGGGAGGATGTCCTTATACCGTAAAAACGGATAATAATAATAACATTATCATCAGTGGATACTTTAAATGCTGGAGCCCTCCTTGCAATAATGATTTTGATGGCATTCACCTTGATCCTATCTCAGGAAATACTATTTTTCTGGTCAAATATGATCCGAACGGAAATGCATTATGGGCACAAACCGCAGCTGGTTCGGCAAACTACAATGTCGGATATGATGTAGTAATTGACGACAATAATGACATTTACCTGATAGGTCAAATCAATTGTGGTAATATCCAATTTGGCAGTAACATACATTTTTCTGTTGTAGGCTCTAATGCGAATGCTTTTTTGACAAAAATCGACAACAATGGAGATTTTAAATGGGCTAAAATTTTAGGAAATCCGAAACCGAGTAACGACGGAGACTGGAATTCTGGTAATTCAGTCGGGTTGACAGACAAAAACATCTTTGTAACTGGTTATTTTAAAGGATCTCTCGATATCGACGGATCGGAAATAAACGCATTTAATGCAATGATTGTGGAAAAACTTGATTATAGCGGGAATATTTTAAAAGCTGGTATATTTGGCAGTTCAGGAATGGGTTCATCTGGCAAACAGTTGACAATAGACAAACAAGGCAACATTTATGTAACAGGGTATACATTTCAGGGAGCCACTTCCAGTAATGACCCGGCCTATATTTACATCGCAAAAATTGGAAATGATTTGCAAACTTCCGTGAATCAAGGAATTTACTACGATGATTATATCGATGTCTGTCCTAATCCTTTTAACGATAATATCATTATTCAGTCAAACTCCTATTCAATAAAAACGATTCAGATATTTTCTGATAAAGGAAACCTGTTATATAGCGAAGAATTTGAAGAAACAAAAAAAGTAATTGATGGTTCATTCCTGGGTAAGGGAATCTATTTTGCTAAAATCAATTGTGATGGCAACGTAATGATTAAAAAATTAATTAAACAATGATCCGCTAATTGTTGCTAATTTAGCTATGTGAGATTTTTTTTAAAAATCCCCATCAGATCGAGTTATATTCTATTGAAATTCATTACTGTCCGGTTAAAACAACAGATTGCTTCTCCGCCAATTGGCGGAGAAGCAATCTACTCACTCCTTTCCTTTTAACCGGGCAGTAATGATAAAAAATCCTAATAACAACGAGACTGCAGTAACAGGACAGCACTGTATTTGGTCGGGATAATTAAAGTTTTGGTGATCAAATAGCTTTTTTTCATGCTTCGCGTGATGGTTTTTTAAAGGTTGATGATCAGATGATCCTTTAAGACAAGCTACAAGAAGTGATTTTATTCTTTCAAAAGGCAAAACGATGCGGAAAATTTTGCCAGTTCTTATTATTGAAATGGTGTCAGAGATCCACAAAATGAAAAAGGCTGTCTCATTCGAAACAGCCTTTTCGTATTTCTGATTATTTTATCCCAGATAGGTTTTCAGTAATTTGCTCCGGGTTGTATGACGCAGGCGGCGGATGGCTTTTTCCTTGATTTGCCGTACCCGCTCCCGGGTCAGGCCAAAGCGTTCGCCAATTTCTTCCAGGGTCATTTCCTGGCAGCCGATTCCGAAAAAGAGGCGGATGATGTCGCTTTCCCGTTCGGTGAGGGTGGCCAGTGCCCGGTCAATTTCGCGCGAAAGGGATTCCATGATCAGCTTCCGGTCGGCATTGGGCGAATCGGAGTTGGGCAGCACGTCGAGCAGGCTGTTGTCCTCCCCGTCGACAAAGGGAGCATCGACAGAAATATGACGGCCCGATACCTTGAGGGTATCCGCCACTTTATCGGCCGGAAGTTCCAGCGATTCGGCCAGCTCCTCGGGCGAGGGTTTCCGCTCGTGTTCCTGTTCGAATTTCGAAAAGGCCTTGTTGATCTTGTTCAACGAACCTACCTGGTTCAGGGGTAAGCGTACAATCCGCGACTGTTCGGCCAGGGCCTGGAGAATCGACTGGCGAATCCACCATACCGCGTAGGAAATAAATTTAAAACCGCGGGTTTCGTCAAATTTTTCTGCGGCCTTTATCAAACCCAAATTGCCTTCGTTGATGAGGTCGGGGAGGCTTAATCCTTGATTTTGATATTGTTTGGCAACAGAAACGACGAAGCGAAGGTTGGCACGGGTCAGCTTTTCAAGCGCGGCATGATCGCCTTTCTTGATCCGTTGGGCTAGTTCCACTTCTTCTTCAACCGTAATTAATTCTTCCTTCCCAATTTCCTGCAAGTACTTGTCGAGTGAAGCACTTTCGCGGTTGGTAATGGATTTCGTGATTTTTAATTGTCTCATGAGCTCTCCTTGAAAAAACGCGCAAATATATAACTTTCGACTTACTTAATCAAATACTGTTACAATAAGACAAGGAGACGTACATTTTGTTTTTATCTGGATCGAAATTAATCAATACCGAACACGTAATAGGCCTCTTCGCCATTGGGATAGATACCTTCTAGCAGTACCCCTCCACTCGATTGTTTCAATACCTGTTTGAAATCTTCAATGCTGTTAACTGCTGTTTTGTTTACTTTTACAATAATAAATCCTTCACGGATCCCGGCCTCTTTTAGTTTTCCTTTTTCCAGTTTTTGAATCTTCAGTCCGTTGCGGATATTTAATTTTGCTTTGGTCTGTTCGTCGGCTTTAGCCAGTTCCGCACCCATAACCGACATACTGTCCTTGATGATTCCGGTTCCGCCTTTCGTGTTACGCAGGGTTACCTGGAAAAGTTTCTCTTTGCTGTCTCTTTTTACCAACACATCCACTTTGTCGCCCGGACGCTGTTTCCCGATTTGTTCCTGCAATTCTGCCGTAGTGTTAACATTCACTCCATTAACCGATAGAATAACGTCGCCTTCTTTGATACCGGCTTCTTTGGCAGCGCCGTCTTCTTCAACGGCAGCAATATAAACGCCGGCAACTTTATCGAGTTTGAATTCTTTGGCCAGTTCGGCGTTCACGGTTTGAATGCGTACACCCAGAATAGCGCGTTGTACTTCGCCGAATTGTTTTAAATCGTCGACTACCTTTTTTACAATACTAACGGGAACGGCAAAGGAATAACCGCTGTACGAACCGGTTCGCGACGCGATGGCGGTATTGATGCCCACGAGCTCACCCCGGGTATTGACCAGTGCTCCGCCACTGTTGCCGGGATTCACGGCTGCGTCGGTCTGAATGAACGATTCGATGGGCATTTGATCCCCGATTATACCGATACCCCGTGACTTGGCGCTAACGATCCCAGCCGTAACCGTCGATGTCAGATTAAAGGGGTTTCCTACGGCCAACACCCATTCACCCAATTTTAGTTCGTCGGAATTTCCCCAAAGGATGGCCGGAAGATCCTTTTCGTCGATTTTTAGCAGGGCAATATCGGTTGAGGGATCGGTACCCACCAGCTTGGCTTCAAATTCCCGGTTGTCGTGTAAGGTTACTTTTATGACATCCGATTCGGCGATAACATGATTGTTGGTGACTATGTAGCCATCGTCCGAGATGATAACACCGGAGCCCGATGCCTGCTGGATCTGGGGTTCCTGAAAATGATAACGGTCGCCAAAAAAGAAATCAAAAAAGGGATTTCCACTGGAATACCCGCTTACACGTTGCTGGTATTCGGTACGAATGTGTACGACTGCTTTTACTGAGTTTTCGGCCGCGATGGTCAGATCGGGTCCTGCATTCGCAGACGACAGACTTGCATATTGTACCGCTCTGGGCTCGGTAACGGTTACAATTTTGGGCTTTTCAAAAAACCGGGTGTATATGTACACCGTCGAGAAACCGGCCACAACAGCAATGATCACTGCAAAAAGAACATTTTGAAATTTTTTCATGGCATCATTATTTAATGGATT
>DAIMEA010000342.1:0-4908 GCA_036725585.1 Prolixibacteraceae bacterium
TTCTCCATTTCTTTTGGGTTCAAGGGTTTTCCACTGCAAGAATAAAAAAAAAAACGTTTCTCCAAACGATACGCCTTTTTTCTTTATAAAATGTCGAATAACATGTTTTGAACCAAATAGCTCAATGTTCGAAAACGAAACACGTTTACCTCTTTATTCCGAAAAAGGGGAAAAGGTTACCTGCCCGGCGATTAATATTATTTATTATTTTTACACATCGAAAGGATCTGCAATGAGCGACGGGTTAAAAATAGTAGTCGGAATATTGGCCTTGATATTTTTTGTTTCCTGCAGGCAAAAAGAATCGGGTGACTATATCTATTATCAACCCTATAAGCGCGACACCGTCGGGACGGGGCAGGGAACGGGCCAGTCACCCGACTCCACACGGCAAACAGCGGCAAGCCCTATTCGCGAACGGGTTGTGGCCAAACCGGTTTCCCTCAACGATAAATATTTCATTGTTGTATCGAGCTACACCATTCCCGAATACGCCCATGCCGCAAAAGAAGAGCTGAAGGAACAGGGATTTTCGCCGGAAGTGTTCATGCAGAACAACGATGGCTGGTACAAGCTGGCCGTGGAATCCTGCATGACCCTGCCCGAAGCCGACAGCGCGCTGAACCGGATCCGCCGTTATGGCGGAATTTTCTCCGATGCCCGGATTGTTGCTAAATAAGGGAAAAAAGAAGCAGCATACAGGCCAGCCCCAAAGCATATCCTGCATAAACCTGGGCCGGACTGTGCTTCCCCAGAAAGATCCGGGCCGATCCCAATAATCCCGAGACAACAATGGCCCCGATGATCCATCCGGTCAGTTCCATCCCGAAACGGAAATTCATTCCGATCAACACCCCTGTTAAACCGCCGATGGCCGATAAGTGCCCCGATATTTTCCATCGTAAAGAGATCAGCAGCGACAAAACAACAATCAGGCTGATGCCCAAAAGAAAAATCCGGAAGATTCCGGGCAGGGGAAGCCGGTCAGTTAGTTGGGCACCCAAAAACACCGAGAAAGCCGTGAACAGATACGGTACAATCCGGTCGCGGTGATGGTCGAGATTCCTTTTACCGCCCGGGCTGACCGCATACAGGACGATGAACAGCAGGGGGAAAAAACAGGTCGATAAAAAATAGATCAAAAAAAGGATCAGCCGGACCTTTGACGAATAAAATTCTGTGCCCGGGATTTGGTGGTACAGGACCCATAGCCCCAGGGTGGGGATTAAAAACGGATTGAAAAGAAAGGAAACACCCTGGAAGAAAATGGTTATTGGTTTGTTGTTCATGAAAGCAAAGATAAAAAATTCGGGAGGAACGACTTACAATTCTTTTCTGAGCCGGGCCACCGGGATGTTCAGTTGTTCGCGGTATTTGGCAACGGTACGGCGGGCAATGGGGAAGCCCTTTTCTTTCAGGATGACCGCCAGCTTGTCGTCGGTAACGGGTCTTCGCTTGTTTTCGGCTTCAACAACATCCTGAAGTATTTTTTTGATTTTCCGTGTCGAAACCTCTTCGCCGCTTTCGTCCTGCATCGACTCCGAAAAGAAATACTTCAGGGGATAAATGCCAAAGTGGGTTTGAATGTATTTGCTGTTCGAAACCCGTGAAATGGTCGAGATATCGAGCTCGGTAGCTTCGGCAATGTCTTTCAGAATCATGGGTTTTAATTTGGCCTCATCGCCATCGAGGAAGAATTCCCTTTGGTAGTCCAAAATGGCATTCATGGTATGCAAAAGGGTACGATGCCGTTGTTTGATTGCATCGATGAACCATTTTGCCGTATCGAGTTTTTGTTTCACAAAAAGAACGGCCTCTTTTTGGTCGCGGCTGTTTTTTCCCCGGTTTTCGCCATAGGCGCGGAGCATGTTTGCATAGGTGGTGCTGATCCGCAAATCGGGTATGTTGTCCTTCGTGAGTGAAACGCTCAACTGCCCGTCGTTGATATCGAGAATGAAATCGGGCATGATCGTTTGATTGGCCTTGTTGAGGGGGTTGCTGTACGAACTGCCGGGTTTGGGATTCAGGTGGATGATTTCGTCGATGGCATCGCGTAAATCTTCTTCGTCGATATTGAGGCGGGCCATAATCTTATCGTAATGCTTCCGCGTGAATTCCTCAAACTGTTCGCCGATCAACCGGATCGCGTTTTCAACGATAACGGTTTTGTGTTCTTTCCGTTTGAGCTGAAGGAGCAGGCATTCCTGCAAATCGCGTGCCCCGATGCCCGGTGGGTCGAGTTCCTGAACGGTTTCCAGTATACGGCGCATTTCCTCATCGCTGGTTTCGATGTTCATCGAGAAGGCCAGGTCGTCGACCATCGCCTCTACTTCCCGGCGCAAATATCCGTCTTCGTCGATGTTCCCGATGATGTACTCGGCCAGCATTTTTTCATTCTCGTTCAGCGATAGCAACGCGAGCTGTTCGGTCAGGAATTCGTGAAAGGTGGAACCAATGGAAAAAGGAATGTCTTCCCGCTTATCGTCCTTCGAAAAATTGCTGGTCCGGTATTTCCACGAAGGTTCGTTGTTGATGTACTCATCAATCGGGATTTCCTGGTCGGCGCTTTCGCCCGGATCGTTTTCGCTTTCTTTTTCCTTATCGCTTTCCCCCTTGTTGGGGTCAATTTCGAGTACCGGATTTTCCTCCAGCTCTTTTTTAATCCGCTGTTCCAACTGTAAGGAAGGCAATTCGAGCAGCTTGATCATCTGGATCTGTTGCGGCGAAAGCTTCTGAAGCAATTTTTGCTGTTGGGTTAAGCGAATTCCGGACATATCATCAATCGTTTTTTCAGCATAAAAATAGCAAAAAAGACGATGATTACTACCAACCCGTCTTCCCAAAATTAGTCGGATCCGACATTCCCTTCACCAGAATCGGGGCAGATAAAACATCCTCTGTCCGGAAGACGAAAAAAACCGACCGAAGGGAAAAAGGAACCGGGTTCCAAAATTTCATACCAAACAGGTTTGAAACAAAATGGAAATAAGTTACCTTACCAAATTATAGCAAAACGACGGCTCATGAAACTATGCCTCCGATTGATCGGAATCTTATGTCTTTTGTGCTTTCCGGGATTCAGTCAGGATCGGGATGATTCTTTTTTTCAGGAGTTTTATGTTTCACTTAACCGCACAAGTTTGCACGACGACAACACAGAAGACCGGATGGGCTTTGGCATTGGTTTTTCGTATTGTTTCCTTGGAAATAAAACAATTAAGGGTGTTTTCGGGCTGGAATACAACAACACACAATTTTTCAAAAAAAGGATGTACGAAGCAAAAACTGCCTATTCAACCGACCTGACTTATTACGTTCACAGTCTGTCGTTTCCCTTGGGGATCCGATTCTTTTTTGGCAGAAAAAATAAACTGTTTATCGAAGCCGGCGGTTTTGCCGATCTTGTGCTTTATGCAAAGCGTAAGGGATTCATGCACACATATTATCCTCTGAACAATCAAATGTATTATCAGACAACCGAGATCAACCACAAAGCAGAATTATCCAATTCCGTGGGGTTTTTTGCCGGAATGGGAATCCGGATTCCGCTAACGGGCTTCGACATCACGGTGAAACCCGAGTACAAATTTGGTGTAAACAAGATCTACCAGGATTACGAAGACCTGTACAACCGATATATCCGGCTCTGCATCGGGATCCGGATCATTTGACCTCTGGTTAAATTATTTACGGGAAAAGCAATTATGGCTTTTCAGCCGGATTACCTACTTTGCCCATGAACAGGATCGCCCCGGTTTCTTTCTCGCTGATAACAAAAAGGAACGGCCGGTCGCAATGAAAAACAACTTTCTGCGGCCCAACCGGTCCGTCCGATGTGGTACCAAATTCGATGATCGTAACAGCTGCCGCTTCGGTACCTTCCTCATCCACTTCAATAAAGGTTTTGTGTTTTATCGAAGTGATGAATAAATCGCGGGCCGGATTAATGGAACGAAAGTCGGCCCGATTGGTAAAAGCAAGTTCCATGCCCATGGCGATCAGGATCTCATTCAGGGCTTTCTCGTATTCAATTTTGAATTTGGGAAGCAGAATATCTACATTCTCCGTCAGGTTGAAACTCTATTGCCAGGCCTCCCAGTTCTCCAAAGACATTTGGGCCGTAATGTCAGCCACGGTCTTGCCGATATGGGGCAATAAAAGCGTAATCATGAAATTCCCTTCCCCATAGGAAAGCTGAATGGCCGAAAAACTCTCGTTGCTCAGATAATTCACGGTATCGACGCGTCCCATCATGTCGGTAGAAACGTATTCATTACCGGGCAAACAGAACATCATTTCGCGGGTGCTTTCGGGATTAAATTCCTGGCTCCAGGTCCCGTTGAAATAAATGGCATTGATGAGGTAAAGAACCGCGTAAGGAGGAATCTCCGTGATAATTTGCGGGATCTTTTCATGGGTCTTATCGCTCACCCACTGGTTGATCCGAACCACGGTATTCGGATCGGTAAAATCGGCTTCGTTTACCTCGGCATCATAAAAGGCTTATTCTTCATATTCAGGTTCAAGCATCCGGCCAATAAACAAAATGGCGCCGGTTTCTTTTTCGGTAATGGCATACACAAAGGGCCGGTTGGCCACAAACATTGTCCCGGCCGAACGCCAGTCCATGGCGACCACAGTGGCCGCGGCTGCTTCGGTTCCCTTTTCGTTCACTTCGATAAAGGTATTGTGTTGTACGTAGTCGATCCAGATGTCGGTATCGGGGGTAATTCCCTTGAAGTTGGCCCGGGAATCAAACGCAATTTCCATGCCCATGGCCGAAAGGGCATCGTTCAGTTTCCCTTCGAATTCGGTTTTGAACTTCGGAAGATGAAGGGTCAGCTCCGGTTGGGGCGAAAACGCGTTCATCCATTGGCGCCAGGTTTCGGGCGACATTTCGGAAACCAC
>DAIMEA010000343.1:0-4879 GCA_036725585.1 Prolixibacteraceae bacterium
ACACAAAACGTTTTACACGGCACGCACGAGCCAGGTCAACTAGCTTTCTTGTTGCTTCTGTATTGATTTCAAAATAGTTTTTTTCACGGAAAGAATGCGTCACAGCAGCCGCATGGACCACCAGATCGCAATCGGAAAAAAGCGGCCGGATGACTTCGATATCCAACAAATCGGCCCTGATCATCCGTATCCCCCCGACCCGATTCTTTTCAGGGAAGCGGGAAATGCCCGACACCTCATGCGCTTCCCTGTTGATCAAAGAGGCAAAGCGCTGCATAATTTCCGATGTAATTCCCGTGATAACAATCTTCATAACCGGTACTTTTTAAAACGAAAAAGGAAAAGGTTCTTCATAAACTCGACAATTGCCGGAAAACGAACGAACGAAGATCGCCCCTTTAACGCGTAAAAATCGATCGGAAACTCATAAAAAGGAATGCCCATTTGCCCCAACCGGATCATGACTTCGGCGTCGATAAACCAATCATCTGAAGTCAGCTGCATTTGTTCGTACACTTCGGGGGTAAACATTTTGGGTTTTGAGTTCACATCTTTCGAACGGACATACGGAAAAAGCAAAGCAAAAAGCAAATTGTAGATGACCGAGATTGAGGTACGGATAATTCCATCCTCTCTCCGTCGGCGATAGGTTTTTACCAATCCATATTTTCCCGATTTAATTTCCTTATAACAAGACCGGATGCTTTCGACCGGATATTGCCCGTCGCCGTCTATAACACACAGATACTTCCCGTTAGCGATGGCAAGGCCTTCTTTCATATCCCAGCCCATCATCCCTTCTTTAGGTTTGCATACGGTTTGGAAACATGTATCTGTTTGAGCAATCTGTGCAATAACCTCCCGGGTTCTATCCAATGAGCCTTCGATGTAGTTGCCGACAAGAACAATTTCAAAAGAATCACTCATGGCAGATACCAAAGATTTTATTTCCTCAACGAATGGGATAATCTCTTCCTCTGCCCGGTAACACAGGATAACAATGGAGAGTTCCGTTGTCTTTATCTTTTCCATAGCGCTCGTTTAAAATCGCATTACATTACCTTCCCAAGCCCGGAGAAACGATCACACATTATGCGTACTGTTTTGGGGGGAACAATTTTCGTATCTTATGCCTTTCTTCTTCTTTAACCAGGTTCGTTTCATCTTTATCATTTAGCGCAAGGCCCCAATCCCGACATAAACAAACGAATAGATCCCCAATAAAAACAAAACGACCGAAACAGGCAGAAATAATCTGTTGATGTACGCACGACCCGAATGCTGATCGATTTTGTAAATCAACAAACCGATAAGCGGCAAAATGGGGAACAAGTATCTGCCCTGAGGCTGAAAAGCATAGCGGTACGAATACAACCAGGATGATGCAAATACCACAGAAACAAAAAAGAACAAAGCTACAACCAACCAGAACAAAATCTCCCGGGAAGGATGCTTCATTAAAAAGAGAAGAAAACCCAAAAGCAAAAAAACAAACAGCACGTACGTTATTCGATAATAAAAAGGAGTGCCCCAGTACTTCATAAACCCGTATGCACAGATAAAACTCTTCAAAGAGGTATCGGCCCATTCGGGGAGCATCGTGAAATAAGATCCGAAACGCTGTTGACCGGATACTCCTTTGGCAAAATGATCGATCCGGTTTTGCTCCGATTGTTGATAGTACTGTTCTGTTTCGGCCGGTAAGGATTCTTTTTGGTTTCGTTCCAAAGAAAACTCCCGCATAAATACGACCATAACAGCAAACAACAAAACAAGAAGCGGTATTTTGATGTTTCTTGTCATTTGCTCAAAAAAGCTGCGGATTCCCTGAACCCGTTTAAAATCAACGGGAAAAACAAAAAGATAAAACACATAGAATAAAACGAAAAGCTGGTAATTCCTTTTCGACAGAAACAATAATCCAAGGAGCATTCCCAGCATAAGAACAGGGACAATATTTTTCCGATCCACTTTCCGGGAAACCAGTTTTGAATGATATGCCTCGGTAACGACCAATAAAAGAGAACTGAGGAACAGAGGCATGTAATCGTCGTTCACATAACTGAACACATACCAAACCTGAGGAATACATAACAAAGGCAAAACAATCAGACTTTGTCCTGGAAACTTTGCCGCAAGCAGGGCAAATAATCCGATTAGTATCAGTCCGAAAAACCGGACAGAGATAAAGGAATCGAAATAGCTGTCGAACAAATTTGAGATTTTACCCGCCAGAATATAATTGATCCCCTTTGCGTAGACCCGGGAATAATTCCAAAGTGAATTGTAGGTATATACCCCGGAATCGGAAAATTCAACAGGGGTTACCGAATGATTTTTGAAATAATCGGCAGCCATGAAATGATCCCGTTCATCAGGCGAAGCATTAAATCCTGCCTGATCCGCCATTATGTAACCCAAAACAGAAACAATAAGGAAAGCCAAAACGATGAAGCACGTTTTAGGATCCCATCGGTAATTCTTAAAAACAGAATAAGTAAGAAAAATGAGAAAAACAGAAAAGAAGGAAAGGATCAGATAAACAATAATCAAGATCCAATCAATCTTCCATTTTTTTACAGAAATAGGAACAGAGAACCCTGAATGGAATCCATTTGTTCGAAATCCCAACACATTGCTTAGATACAATTCAGAAACATGACAATTGGGAATAAGCGACTTCAGATCGATTTCAACCGGATGATACCCCAGTTTCTTTATCAACATATAATGCAGTACCATTGGATTCCCGGGATGGTTTCCCGCATCAAAATAAATGCTGTCGGTTTGCCGGCAATTAACCGGAAACTCAATTTTGTGGGTACGAACCAAATGGTCTTTTATGTTGAATTCACGAACAAGGGGCTGATCCCTATTACCGTATGTATGAAAAGTGATTTGTCCTTTGGCCGATGCCCCGGACTGAAGCAGAAACACCAGTTCCGTTTTCCCGGAGTACGTGAAAACAACCAACAAACCGAAGAAGAGAATACTTACCAAAGAAGCAATTATCCATTTTTTGGGCCTGTTCTTTCTTTGCATTTCGAGAAGGTTTCGTAGCTAAAAATTCTACAATTTTCGTGTGGGAATATATGATTTTTTCCCGTTTCTTTGTAATCATCGATTACTGCATAAAAATAGCTTAATTTTGTTGGCCCTGACATGAAAATGATTGAAAAAACTGTAGGTAAAGAGATAAAAAGGTTATGGCGCCTTACTTTTCTAACCTATAAATTGTTCGGGTTTCGCTTCCTTTTAAAAGAAATAAAACGATACCTGCTTTATGGCCCGCTGGAAGTAGTTCCAACATACACCGATTATCCCGATGATTCAGAATATTGTACCCGTGAATATTCGCCCGAAGAGATATCCTCTTTGATGCAATCGTTTCATATTCAACCCAAAATAACTATAATAACCCCGGTGTATAATGTCGATCCCGAATTTCTGGATGCCTGTATCGATTCGGTAAAAAAACAACATTATACAAAATGGGAACTCTGTTTATACGACGATTGTTCTACCCGTAAAGAAACACGCGAGTGCCTAAAAAAATGGATAAAACGCGACAAACGCATAAAAATACAATTAGGAGAGGTTAACCGGCACATATCCCATGCATCGAATGAAGCGATAAAAATGGCCGGTGGCGATTTTATCGGATTGCTCGACAATGATGATGAACTATCGCCCGATGCCCTGCTGGAAGTAGTAAAAACCATAAACGAGATTCCTGATATTGATTTTATCTATTCCGATGAAGACATGATCAGCCCTGAAGGAAGCTATTTTCAACCCCATTACAAGACCGATTTCAACCGATCCCTTTTGCTTTCGCACAATTATGTTACCCATTTTGCCGTCATCCGGAAAGGATTGGGCGATTCACTGGGATGGTTTCGGGAAGGTTATGAAGGGGCCCAGGATCATGATCTTTTTTTACGCATCATCGATAAAACAAATAGGATTTACCATATTCCCAAAATATTATACCACTGGAGACAATCCGCAACAAGTACATCGCTCAACTACCGGGAAAAATTTTATGCCGACGCTGCTGCCCGAAAAGCATTAAGCGATTATGCCCGGCGAAACGGGATAATAATGGAATTGCACGAAGGGCCGGGTCTGGGAGTATATCGTTTTAAACGGGAAATTGTTACCGACAAAAAAGTGAGCATCATCGTCCCGTTTAAAGATCAGGTACCTTTTTTAAAAGATTGTATCGAGAGTGTGACGCATAAAACCCGGTATCACAACTGGGAACTTCTGCTCGTATCGAACAATTCGGAAGAAGAAGAAACTTTTCGGTTCCTGAAGAAAGTAGAAAAAAACGATAAACGGATCCGGGTTTTGGAATACAATCATCCCTTTAATTTTTCTGCCATCAACAATTGGGCTGTGAAGCAATCAACCGGATCGTATATTCTATTATTAAACAACGATATTAAGGCGATATCCGATGGGTGGCTCGAAGCCATGCTGGAACACATCCAGCAGGAAAGTGTCGGTATTGTGGGTGCGAAACTACTTTACAGCGACAATACCATTCAGCATGCTGGAGTCATTATCGGTATTTTGGGTGTCGCCGGCCATTCCCATCGCTTCTGCCCCGATGCTAGCGTTGGCTATTACTACCGCTCGTCGGTTATTCAGGAATTATCGGCCGTTACCGGCGCCTGTCTTTTAACAAAACGGGATCTTTGGGATCAGGCAGGTGGTTTAGATGAAACCAATTTAAAAATTGCCTTTAACGACATTGATTATTGCCTGAAAATACGCGAACTGGGTTACGATGTAGTATATACACCTTATGCTAAGCTGTATCATTATGAATCGAAATCGAGAGGAGCGGAAGACACACCCGAAAAACAACAAC
>DAIMEA010000344.1:0-4837 GCA_036725585.1 Prolixibacteraceae bacterium
CCCCGGGCTTTTGCAATCCGGTTCACCAACATAACAAAGTGTACCATAACCGAATCCATGGTTTCACGGGGCACACCATAATACTGAAAGTTTACGGGCATCAGGTTCCCCAACAGGTAATATTCGATTGTTCGGCCTCGTTTTTCTCCTTCAAATTCGATTCGAAAAATTGTTCCCTGCAAAACGGACGTTTGCGGATCTTCAAGTTCGGCAGTGGATATCCGAACGGGTATTCCCGAAACAGAAGGGTTGGAAGCAGCGGAAAGGGAAGCAGCCCAATCGAGAAAATCACGGAATTCAACCCGTTTGGTCGATCCGCTGGCCAGAAAGAGGCGGGAACAGCGTGTATTCCGTGTCAAATCGTCGAAGAAAGTATGGTCCAGAATCGATTGACCGATAACACCAAAAATCAGGTCGCTGGTATATCGAATGTCGTCGGGCAATTCATCGGGAGAAGCAAATTGCGGCCATTCGCAGTGTGAATTTTCAATTGTTTTTCGATCAATTCCGGAGAGTTGCTTTTTTCCGACCCTGTTCCGAATGATGTTCATTGTTTGCCACCCGATGGCGCCCAGGGATCCGAGCACCAAACACGTTCGTTTATTGAACACAAAACCGTGACTGTTCAGGATATTCTCGATGGCGTTGATGCAGGAATACGCCACTTCGATTGATTCTTCGAAGACTTTGAAATGGGAAACGGCCAAAGTAGCGGCAGGAAAAGCAAGCGTCGAAAACCGGCTTTCCACTTCTTTCAAAGCATCATATCCGTTTCGTGTATGCTCTACACTACCGGCATAACGAGGGGAAATCCAGTTGAAGAAACGTTGTTCCTTCTGGCCCTGCGAAATGTTGTCGGCTTTATAATTATAAGCATCAAAAACTTCGCCAACGGTTCTGTTTTCGAGCGAAAGCCGGTTGACCAGCGGTGCCAGGTATCCTCCGTCTTCGGCGATGATGACGGTTCTTCCCGAATGATCACGGGTAAAAACATCCAGGAAAAGATGCATCGCCAGGCATTGCATGGCCTCAAAAAATTCGGGCTTTCGTTCAAGAAAGTGTTTTTGCAAATCCAAGAAATAATCGGTCGACGACACCTGTTTGCTCAGGCAAAAACCCTGTTCCAGATTGTTTTTGTGGATCGGCTGGAGTCCATAGAACCGATACAACGATCCGGGCAGAGAAAGAGTTGTTTCCAGAAATTCGGAAGGAATACCCCCGCCGTATTTTACCCAAAGGGTATCGACAGCCCCAACGTCCATCTGGTCGAATGCCCCGAGCACAGCCAGTGTCTCAGCCGTAAAATGATGAATCAGAATCACGTGTACATTTTCCAGACTCTTTTCAAATCCGACAGCAACGCGATAAAGTTGGCCCATTTTTTCGAGGTACTGATTCAAGGGAACAATGCTTACCCTTTCCTGCAAATCGATTTGAAGGTTCCGGTTTTTTTGGCTGAGAGAAAGAAAAATCCGGGTGTTGCAATAGGTCGTTTCGATCTCGGCCCCAGAAGAAAGAAGTTCCACAACTGATGAGTCGGATAAAATCAGCAACATGCGGCAAATGGCCCCATACCAGTTTTGATTGTTTTTGACCAGTAACTCAGAAACAATTTCCCGGGTCCAGTTCAGGGTGATCCCTGAAAGCTGCCGGTATCCGGAGGAAAGCAAAAAATGGATCAGGGTGGCCAGTTGCAGCCCCGAATCGTGAAAAGCAATTTTATTATCATTGCTTCTTGCTACGATGGAATGGAAAATCGTTTGGGCTTCCCGCCGGATGTTAAAATAATCATATATCAGTTCGATACCCGAAACTACCCGGTGGGGAATACGGCGCAGATTGATGCGGTTGTTTTCTTGTTCTTCGGCCGTAATTCGCAAAAAATGAGTCCCCTTTTTCCGCTCGATCAGGTAATGCAAGCCACTGGTGTCGCCTTCCGACGCACGGTTAAAGGGAAACAGAATAGCGGAGTCCTGCGTGTGTCCATCCGATCCGTTTATAAGCAAATCCCTGCCAATGGACGGACTTTGCAGCGCATTGAAAATGTAATGCAATTGGTGGCTCATGATTTCGTACAAAACGGGAAGCCGTTCGAGGTTTTCAACCGGCGAATAAAACTGGACCTGGTAAATCCCAAAATCGTAAAGCTGTGGACAAACACTGCGCTCAACGCTAAGCGAAACCGAAACATCGGACTGCCCCCAGAAACAGGATTCGCGAATAAGCTCAAGCAGACGTTGAACAAGGGTTTCAATACCGTCGAACATCACCAGGGGATTAAGATCGACCCAGGCCTTGTAAGGGCTTTCAAAATCAACAGGAAGATCCAGGGCGATAATCCGGTCGGTGCGTTTTTCCCGCAAATTGTGCCCTTCTTCGGCAATCAATTCATTCAGTACGTTTGTAACCTTGTTCCTTGCCATGCTGCAATCCTTTTGTTCGTTTATCCCGCATGAGTTTTGATTTTTTCTCCAGCTCCCGGAAAAAATCCGTTTCGGTGATTTCCCGAAACATTTGATCTTCTTTTGTTTTATCGGCCCGAAGCTGAAGTTCCCGGATCATCATCCCCAACTTCTTTTCTCGTTGGTACACTTCGTTGGCCATGTTGTTGAAGAGGCCGATCAGGCTCTCCATTTCGCTGCTTCCCTTCCCAATCCGAATGTTGTCTTTTTCGGTCCAGCTCCCGTTCTTCAGTTTGTCGGAAGCCCGGGTCAAATCGTATATAGGCTGCAGGTACTTTTTCGAAAAATAATATCCTATGGCGCTTCCTGCAACCACGATCCCGAGGAGAAAAACACCCAGCCAGCGAAAATTACGGATGATCCGACTCTCGATAAAGGCTTCCCTGCCGGGCATTTCGCTCAATTCGACCGACCGGCTAAGATCCCGGTTTTCCAAACCGATTAATAGGAATGAAAGGAGCGAAACAATGACCATACTAAAAAGGATCACAAAAAACATACTTCGGGTTTCGATGTTCATTTTCAGGTAGCGCATTCCAATAAGCGCCGGAGGCAACAGCAATATTAATAGATAATTGTTCGACACCAGGGCCGGAAGATACCAGGCATACAGCACATTCAGCAGGTCTTCTCCGTTTCCGAGCAACAGGTGCACCACAAAACCTTCAAAAAGCCCCAGGGCATTCCCCAAAAAAACGAACACCAGGACCAGGGCAAATTCATTCACCCGCTGAATACTTCTCAGGCCCATCCAGCGTACCATACCCGGGATAAAACCAATCAGGAAATTGGCCAGCGACCAATGCCAGAACTGGAAACCAAATCCGGAAAGAAAATCACCGAATACGTTCCCGGCCAAACCTATCACACCTCCGGCCCAGGGACTGATCAGAAGGCTGGCCATAACCGGAACAACCAATTGGGGCCGGAAAGCGATGAACTCGGCACCCGGGAATAGCATGTTTTGAAAAAGAAAGTTCATCAGTCCGTACAGGAGCGCACCGGCCCCAATCCGGAACCAATTTTTCAAAAAGAGCTTATGATTCAGAAATTCATTCATTGGAAGACGAAATTATTCTTTTAGCGATGGCATGAAAGAGGAGGGAAACAGGGTGCCCGGGATTTTGCCGGCTGAATATGTTTTTGCTGCCCAACACCATCAGTTCATCGTCGTGGGGAATAACGGCCTCAACCGGCAATCCATATTCCGATGCAACAAATTGTTTCAACGAATCCGAATTTAGCGCAGCAGGTACTTTATTGATAATAACGGAAATTCCACCCACCTGTAGCCGCCTGGCAACCCTCAGTGTAATGGAAGAGCCTTCGAAATCCTGCTGGTCGGGGCGCAGGATTAATATGAGTTTGTCGGAAACGGCGATCGACAAGAGGGTTTCCTCATTCAGGCCGGGATGAGTGTCAATCAACAGATAATCAAGATTCAGCTCCTGAACCAGTCGATCGAAGCCCTCGCTGAGCAATTCAACATTGTAGCCATCGTTAATGATGCGGGCAATATCGCCGGCACGGGTACTCGAAGGAACAAGAAAAAGGGCGCCCGTCTCCCCGGCGATTTTTACCGCTGCCTCTTCTATGCGGCATTTGTTCCACAGAAAGTCGTTCAGTAAAAATGCAGGAGTATTGTTCTGTAAGCCAAAAATGATGTGGATACCCGGCGACTGGATGTCGGTATCGACCACCGCAACCCGTTTATTCATTTGCATCAGGGTCCAGGCCAGGTTGGCCGTTATGTTCGATTTTCCGGTCCCTCCCCGGTACGAATGAATGGAAATTATTTTCCCCATCGGTTTAAAGTTTTGTCAGAATAAGCGATCTTTGGAGTTTAAAAATAAGCAAAACATGCGGATTCTGATCAAAAATGCCGAAGTTCTTCAAAACCGGCAGGATATATTGATTGAAGGAAATTCCATAGCCAAAATTGGAAATGCGCTCGATCTTCACGCCGACAAAATCATTGATGGAAACAAAAAAGCGGTAGTGCCCGGTATGTTTAACGGACACACCCATGCAGCCATGACGCTGATGCGGGGTTTTGCCGACGATATGCCCCTGATGCCCTGGTTGGAAGAAAAAATATGGCCCCTGGAGGCCAAACTGACCGAAGAAGACGTATACTGGGGCGCCAAACTCGCCTGCCTCGAAATGATCAAAACCGGTACAACAACCATGGTCGACATGTACCACTTGTTTCCAGCCACAGCCCGGGCCGTCGACGAAATGGGCATCCGTTGCATGCTCACCCATGCCCACTTCGATTTTGGACAAGCGGAGCGGCTGAAGGATTATCAAAAAGTGGTTGAACGACAAATGAAACAGATGGAGGAGTATTCCGATCGCATTCAGTATGCACTGGG
>DAIMEA010000345.1:0-4837 GCA_036725585.1 Prolixibacteraceae bacterium
CCGAAAGGGGAAAGAAATCTCGCTAAGCTTTCCAACGGGAGATGAATACCTTCAAAAACAAACGGAAATTGATATTATCTGGGAAAGCGAAAACATTAATACGGTGTTACTCGAATACTCGACCGATGCAGGAAAAAACTGGCAACCCATTGCCGAAAATGTCGATGCTGCAACAGGAAGTTATTTGTGGACCATTCCCAATGTTGCTTCCAATGAATACAAAATCAGGATCAGCGACACCGAAAACGGCAACGTCTACCACCGGTGCAAAACGTTTAATGTTTTTAACCAGCAGGTTGTGGAATTTGAATACCCGGGCAGCGCAAATGTAATCCAATCGGGGATTGAGCAGCCGCTATACTGGCAGTCGGAAGGGGTGCCGGCTTTCAGGCTGGAATGTTCTACCGATATGGAAAACTGGGCGATATTAATTGATTCGCTTAATGCCGAAACAGGACAGACAAGTTTCACAATCCCCGAAACGATAACCGGCCAGGTTGTGTTGAAAGCAACAGCATTGAATGACGAAACAATTTCGTTCAATTCCGAACCAATCGGAGTTGTTGCTGAAAAATCCGGGGGAGGTGTAAGTCGGGCGGATGAAAATACCGTGCTGCTCATGCATTTTGAAAACGACTTGTCGAATGCGGCCGATAACGGTATTGTTCCCTACGAAAACAATTCATATGGTTCTTATGTCGAAAATTACGGAATGAACCTAGGCAAGGCATTCAGGGTCGATAATTCAGTAGGTTCCGATTCGCATTGCATCATTGTTGAAAACAGCGATGAATTTGCCCTGGGCAACAACTGGACCATCGAAACCTGGGTGAACATTGCCAGTTACGGTTCGGATAAAACAGAATACCCGTTTATACTGGATAAAGGTGGGGCGTTCGGTTTTAAACTCGATCATGGTGGAAACGGATTCCGGGCTTATGCGGTTCTTTCAAACAATACAACAATCAACTTTTTTCAGGGGCAGCCCTTAGAAACAAATAGCTGGTATCACATCAGCATGGCAAGCAACGCTTCGGAAGGGAAAGTGATTTTTGCGGTTCACGACGATGAATGGAACTTAATGTACAGCAATAAACAAAATTTACCGGCCGGAACAAACGGTGATTTGAAAACAACCGGAAACGACTTGTTCATTGGCGGTGTTGGCGGGGGCAGCAACATCCAGTTCGATGGCTGGTACGATGAACTGCACATTACAAAATCGGTTGAAGAGCCTGATTACGACCTGCCCGTTGTTGCCTCATTTGATGCTACCAATATCTCCTCATATACGGCCAAGCTCAATGGCGAAGTTACTTCTGATGGCGGTGCTGCCATCACCCGGCGAGGATTTTACTGGAGTTCAACCAATTCCTCGCCCAATGCTACCGATGATGTTGAAACATTGCCAGGAACAACCGGAGAATTCTCATTCGATCTTGCCGGACTGAATCCTGAAACGACCTATTATTACCGGGCATTTGCCACCAACAGCGAGGGAACAAGCATTGGAGAAGTGCTGCAATTCTCAACTTTAGTTCAGAAAAGCCCTCCCACTTGCGCTACTCTTGATGCATCAGATATTACAACAACTTCAGCAAAACTAAAGGGAAATGTTTCGTCGGATGGTAACGCAACCATCAACCGGCGAGGATTTTACTGGAGTTCAACCCATGCCTCGCCCAATGCTACCGATGATGTTGAAACATTGCCGGGAACAACCGGAGAATTCTCATTCGATCTTGCCGGACTGAATCCTGAAACGACCTATTATTACCGGGCATTTGCCACCAACAGCGAGGGAACAAGCATTGGAGAAGTGCTGCAATTCTCAACTTTAGTTCAGAAAAGCCCTCCCACTTGCGCTACTCTTGATGCATCAGATATTACAACAACTTCAGCAAAACTAAAGGGAAATGTTTCGTCGGATGGTAACGCAACCATCACCCTGAGAGGTTTTTACTGGAGTTCAACCCATGCATCGCCCAATGCATCCGATCATGTCCAAACGGTTTCGGGTACAACCGGTAGTTTTTCTTTCAACCTGAACGGCCTATCCCAGTCAACAACCTATTATTACAGAACCTTTGCCATTAATAGTGAGGGAACCGGCATTGGCGAGGTGAAGCATTTTGCTACTTCGGTTCCGTTGAGCGTTCCGGTTTGTACAACAAATAGTGCATCGGACGTTACATCGGCCTCAGCGCAACTCAATGGCGCTGTTTCTTCCGATGGCGGGGCGACCATAATCCAACGAGGTTTTTACTGGAGTTCAACAAATACAACACCTGGTTCAGCCGATCATGTCCAAACGGTTTCGGGTACAACCGGTAGTTTTTCTTTCAACCTCACCGGTCTATCCCCATCAACAACCTATTATTACAGAACCTTTGCCATTAATAGTGAGGGAACCGGCATTGGCGAGGTGAAGCATTTTGCTACTTCGGTTCCGTTGAGCGTTCCGGTTTGTACTACAAATAGTGCATCGGACATTACATCGGCCTCAGCGCAACTCAATGGCGCTGTGTCTTCCGATGGCGGGGCGACCATAATCCAACGAGGTTTTTACTGGAGCTCGGACAACACTACACCTAATTCTGGCGATCATATAGAAATAGTGTCAGGAAGCAACGGGGAATTTTCGTATGAATTGACAGGGTTAATGTCTGAAACCACCTACTATTATTGTGTTTTTACTACCAATAGTCAGGGAACGGCCACGGGGGATGTATCCTTCTTTACTACCGGTTCACCACAACAACTGACAGAACTTCCTTTTTTCGATAGTTTTGATAATAATCTGGACAACTGGACTACCGTAAATGTCGTAGGCTTTGACTGGTGGTATATTGAAACGGGTGGTGTTGATGGTGGAAAATGTTCCAAGTTTAGTACCAACATGGTCAAACCATACGAAATCAACGATGATTGGATGGTATCCCCCCTCTTTAACAGTATTGGACAGCAGGATATTTTAATTACATTCAATTGCTATTTGGAAGGGGATGATATCATGCCTAAATTCTATTATGCTCCTTCCTTTGACGGCGACCCTTCGCATTCGGACTGGACAGAACTAGACAATAGCTTTTGGAAAAATAAAGGGGAATGGATCAATGCCAGCCTGAAAATCGCTGAACCCGGAAATACTTTTGTCTTTGGTATCCGATACCAATCGACGAAAGATAGGGCCAGCTATGTTTCTTTCGATAATATTTATATAAAAGCAGATGTAAACAGTTTTGAGGAACATTCAGTTTATGGAAATTTGTTCCAGGTTATATCGAATCCTGTTACGTCAAATTCTTTTATCAGGTTTTCAACAAAATCGACAGGTCATGTCAACCTTTCAGTTTATACCATTCAGGGTGAGAAAATCTGTACTTTGCTTAATTCGAACCTTCCCGAAGGAATTTATTCAGTATACATTGGGGATATAATCCGGAATACAGGGATATTTATTTGCACGTTAACTGCAAACCAGAGGATAGAAACCGTTAAACTGGTTAAAGAGTGTGAATAAATATAAAATGACGGATTTGGTAAAATTACAGATTGACAAGAATTTATTGGAATATCCGACTAATGATAAAAACTCCATTTTTCCACTAATCTCATACGTAAATGAAGTAATACACTGATATATAAAATACCCGATAATCGATTTTTCTTGTCAGACTATCCGGTTATTCCAACAGCCATATCTATCTGATGAAAGATAAAACTAGCAATATTACCAATAAAAGAATTGCATTTTAGTTTATTAAAACGAAACCAAATATTCCAACGCTTCTTCTTTGGTTTTGAAAGCTTTGATGTTTCGCCCGGTCATCTGTAAAAACGCATTGTACATTATGGATATCAAACCACTCATGCCCAGAACGGCTCCTGCTTTGACATAGGGTGCATTTCCTTTGACCATATCGGCAAACCAGCTTTTCAATTCGTTGTTGAAAAACATGTTTTCCATATTGGTGAGGGTTAAGGCCGATTTGGGCGCCTGGCGGCGGATGTATTCGGCTCCTTTGTTTTCGAGGGCAATGATCTCGTCCTTGTTCTTCATGTTGGTAAAGTCGAGATAAACAATGGTTTTCCCTTTGTAGGTAATGATTTCCGGTTCTTTCATAGGTTTTGGTTTATGTTTCTGTGCAAAAATAATTTTTCTTGGGAAATAATGAGAAGAGCTGTGGTTCGGTTAAAAAAAATTAACGAAAAAATTGAAGCGGGTTCGATGTTTGTTTCTTCTTTCCTTTTTTCTATTCTTGTACCGTATTTAAATACGAATGCTATGGTAGAGATCGGGAAAGCCCTGTTGAGTTTCGATATTTTTGAAAAGTATTTTTTGTGCGACCTGGATACATGCAAAGGGGCCTGTTGCGTGGAAGGAACATCGGGAGCGCCCCTGACGCAGGACGAAGCCGAATGCATCCAACGGTATTATCCCGAATTTGAAAAGTATCTTCCCGAAGCACACATCCAGGCCATTCGGGAGCAGGGATATTCGGTGATCGATTCCGATGGCGATTTGGTAACCCCGCTTTTCAACAAACGGGAATGCGCGTATGCCTATACCAACGATCGGGGTATTTTAAGTTGCGCTATTGAACGGGCTTACACCGAGGGGAAAATCCCGTTCCGAAAACCCCTGTCGTGCCACCTTTTTCCGATTCGCATTACCCGGTACAAGGATTTCGACGCAGTAAACTACCAGCAACTCGACATTTGCCGGGCCGGCCGCGATTGCGGAAAGAAAAACCGCTTGCCCTTGTATGTGTTTCTGAAAGAACCCCTGATCCGGATGTACGGCGAGGAGTGGTATGCGGAATTGGAGGTGGCT
>DAIMEA010000346.1:0-4831 GCA_036725585.1 Prolixibacteraceae bacterium
GCGGTGTTCCTCGTCGGGATGGGCTACAATGACATCTTTATGGGAAACAACCATCGCTTTTGTTCCTTCGTAGGGAACCAACTGTTTTACAAAAGGCATTAAACGGTCGAGTGAAAAATCAAGACCGGCAAGCCCCATGAAACGATTTTCGTTGTCGAGAACGGGTACACACACGCTCGACATAAGGTATTCGCGGGGATCGGTCCCGTACGAATCGAGGTACGGCTCACTAAATTCAACAATCTTCGATTTTTTCAGGGTGAAATAATCCGATTCGGGATCGTCGCCTTCCAAATCAATCCGTTCAACGATGTAACCTTCTTGTCCGGACAAGGTAACCAGCGTGTGCCGCTCCCGCCCATAAGGCTTTCCCCAGTCTTTTTCGAGGTACTGCAGTTCCATATTGATCCAGGCAGCCATGATCCCGGGATTTTCCAGCGCAATATTCTCGAGGATCAGACGATAAAAATTTTTATCCAGTGCCCGGTTGTTTTGATGGTTCGATTTGCATGCAAGGCTCATGCCGCGTGTCAGGTTCATGTCGACATTCAGGTCGGCAATGGCCATGTTGGCGTATTCTTTTGCCAGGTTCGCACTCAGAAAACGAGCTCTTTCGACGGAGTCGGACCGGAAGCGAACAATGATTACGGTTATGACCGAAATATAGAAAACAAACGACGATAAGATCAGAAGGAAGGTAAACCGATACCTGATCCTGTTGGTTAAATGAACCCTTTTCAAGCGCATTGCAATTCAGTTTGTAGTTTCAAAACCCATTTAAAGCTACAATTTTTTGGAATGAGAATCAATCCTTTCGAGCAAACAGTAGCGTTTGTTTTGTGAATGCAGCGTATGAACGGAAAAGTGCAGGTTTTTGCCGAAATTATTCAAGATTGAGAATAAAAAAGCGCTTTTTGTCTTTATCGAGATCGGGCAGTAACTCGTCGCGAACCCATTGGTAGTTGGGTACATCCTTGAGTATGTTCTGATAAATATTGCGTGCTTTTTCCTTTTCGCCCATCCGGGTGTATACCTGCCCCATCCAGGTTCGAACATGATAGTACATCCAATTGGCCGGATCGTCGTTTTGGTACATCGAAATGACCTGAGTATACAATTTAATCGCCTTATCTTTATCGCCGCCAAACAACGCCGGACGAAAAAAAAGTGAGTTCCCGTATTCAAAAAGAGGCATGGGTTCGTTCTTGTCGAACTCCAACGACTTGTCGATATAGTGTTGATTTTCAACTCCCAGATAAAGTGCTTTTAGGGGGCTGAGCCAGATGCTGAATCCGGCAACGGCTGCCCGGAAGGCCAAAAAGGTGGCATTCCGGGGATATTTTTCCAGGCAGCGCTCAACGTGCTCCGTGTACAGATCCAGTTCCTTCCGGGCACGTTTCCGATCGCCATAACCAAGGTAATAGCCAATAAGACCGTATTCTCCATATAAAAGTACCTCTTCTTTTTCAAGGTTCAGCTCCTCGTTTCGCAAACTGTCGACCAGGGGTTGCCACTGTTGGATCTGACCCGCCAGGAAAATTGTCTGAAAGCGGTTTTTCAACGTTTCCAGATCGTTGGCTTGGGAATACAACCCGGTGCCTGCAAAAAAAAATAAAACCAATAAACGAACAATAGATTTCATAATCATTCCCTTTTTCAGGAAGCATATTGTCTTCCTTTCCATTCCACCTTGCCTTTTCGGTAATTCTCGATGTTCCGCAGCGAAATCAGCGTGAAAGATAGCAAATGGTTTAGATGAAACCGTATGTTTTTTCTCAAATCCTGCCCACTCATTTTCGAAACCATCATTTTCATAACGAAAAGCGTAACGATCGCTCCCAATCCGTAAACCGGAGATAAGAAGAGGCATAACAGCGGAATCCGGAACCAGACCAGTATATTGTAAAAGATCATCCAGGCGCGGCTGCCCCCGAAATATTGGTGTACGTTGCGTGAAAAACCCGTAATGGCTTCTTCGTATCCGGAATACATCCGGCATGAAATATCGTTTTTTCCCAGCAAAACCCCGATGGGCTCTTTCCTTTTTTTCATGGCCCGGGCAATCGAAATATCTTCCACGGTTTCATTCTTCATTTTTTCGTGCCAGCAGTTTTTGCGATAAGCGCTTCCTTCGAACAGCATCATTTGGCCATTGGCCGCCGACAACGATGAAAACCATTTCAATCGCACCAGCGGAAGGGGCAGAAAACTGAGCAGGATCCAGTTCATGATCGGGACGGTTTTCCATTCGCCCACTGAAGCAAGTATTTGTTGCGGAAACATCGATAGCAGGTTCCATTTTTTTGTGCGGATATAGGAAAGCGCACGGGAGATAAAATCCCGTCCGATCCGAACATCGGCATCCAGGAACAACAGGTAATCGCCCCGGGCCTGGAGGGCAAGCTGGTGGCAGGCATGGTTTTTCCCTTTCCACCCTTCGGGTAGGGTTTCGTTTCGGAAAGAGCGCAGATGAGGAAATTCTTTTTGATACTGTTCGAGGAGTTCCGGTGTTCCATCGGTCGACTGGTCATCGCATACGAGGATTTCCATGTTCGAATAATCCGAAAGCTGCAAATCCCCGATCAGTTGCGGTAGTTTGTCGGCTTCATTCCGCGCCGGTATCAGCACCGAAAGCAAAAGCTCCGAACCATTCTTTTTGACGCCGGGTAAGTGAAGCTGGCTGAAGAAATTGATAGTCACCACGATAAAGCGAACGACCAGCATCCCCGTTAATATCCATCCCACAACGATCATCGTTTTTGTCCTCTTTGTTTTTTACAGGCATCCCGATAAAAACACGCGTACAGCGATTGCAGTTCTTCTGTGTCGGAAGGAACCTTTTCGGCTTCTGTTAAATAAAAATAGAGCGAGGGTTTGCGGTTGGAAAAATAATCGACAAAGGCCGCATAAAAGAGTACCTGAGTGTTCTCGTTTTTCCCTACAATCCGGTCAATTCCTTTTTCAAAATGAATCTCGGCGTTGCTCATGCTTTCGATTTTGCCCTGGGGGAAAAACAGCACCATGTTTTTATTGTCTTTCAAAAGATTCCGGGTATATTCCAGGCTTTTCACCATATCGCGGGTCCCAGGCCGGATGGAAAAAGCGCCGGCTTTGTTCAGAAACATCCGTTGGGTCAATTGTTCTTCCAGCATCAGTACATGAAACTTTTTTTTCAGGAAAAGGTTGTTGAGGTAAAGGCCCCAAAACCCATCCCACCAACTGATATGGTTCCCGATAACCAGGGTTCCCTTTTTGTCGGGCTTCCACAAACCCTCGATTAGCACTTCATGGAAATCCCGTCGGATCATCAATGCGGTGTACGCATTGAAAAATCGGGTAAAGAACCAATGGTGGCGGGCAGGAATCATTTGAGAAAAAAATACAGGATAAGGAAAAACATAAACTGAAACAGAAAAATCCGGCCGGCTGTTTTCTGATCGGTTCGGATTTTAAATAGTTCAAAACCGGCCAAAATTAGAGCCGATACCACAAACCACATGATATAATTTGTGTAGGGTATGACGTTGTAGGCCCAGGTCCACATACCGGTTTTCATGGCAACCGGTTCCATGAAGAAATCAAAAAAAGTCATGCCGGCTGCTCCAAGGATAATGAGGTATTTGCGGAGTTGGATGCTGTTCCGGATCAACTGCGTGATTCCATAACTTAACAACAGCCAGTTCAACCCGATAATGACCGGGGTGTGAAAAAGTTTTACCGGTAAGGATTCGCCGTATAGGTAATCGCCAAAAAGCACGCCTGTGTTTACCCCGATGGCTTCGATGGCGAAGGTGATGACCGCGACAGAAACAAAAAAGATCACATGTCGGGGATCGAAGGGCTTGTGAAACAGGAACAGTAGAAAAATGTTAATTAACAGGGTTATAGGGATGAGTATTTCAAACAGATGCCTCGTATACGGGATCAGAAAACCGATAATTCCCACAATATAAAAAATGATCAGAAACTTGGTTGCTTCCCGTTCGCTTAGGTTTGTAAAATATCGGATGATTCGCTTCATGTTGATTTTTATTTCCGGACTAAAGATACAACATCTATCGGATGAGGCCATCGACAATTTTTGCCGAAGCCAGGCACAAGGGTATTCCTCCGCCGGGATGGACTGTTCCTCCGGCAAAAAAGAGGTTTCGGTATTTTGAACTGAAATTAGGATGCCGTAAAAACGCTGCCAGGGCATTGTTGGAGCTGTGGCCGTAAAGCGAACCGTTCAGCGACCGGGTGTGTTTTTCGATATCCACCGGATTTATAATGCGCTCATTCAGGATGTGGGGTTCCAGATCCATTCCCAATTGGTTTTTGATTTTCCGGAGGACGATCTGCCGGGCAAACCGGCTTTGCTCCTTCCAGTCCTGACCGGTGTTTTCCGGTGCATTCACCATCACAAACCAATTTTCCTTACCCGGGGGGGCATCGCCTTCTACTTGTTTTTTGCTGATGAAAATATAAACCGTGAGGTCGTCGGCCAGTTTCTTCGTTTTAAAAAGCCCTTGGAATTCTTCCCGGTAATTGCTGCTGAACAGGATGGTGTGCAACCCGAGTTCCGATTCCCGGTCGATGCCCCAATAAAAGATCAGCGCCGACGAAGAGCGTTCTCTTCGTTCCAGTTTTTTGAGCCGGATCTTGTCGTTCAGTAATTCCCGGTAAAAAAGGGTGATATCGGTGGCATTGACAACCCGGTCGGCAGGGTATGTATTTTTCGCTGTCACAACTTTGGTAATCCTTTTCTTTTCGGCGACCAAAGCAGTAACAGCCTCGTTAAAATGAAATTCCACACCCAGATCGCAGGCTAGTCGGTACAGGGCATCAACAA
>DAIMEA010000347.1:0-4816 GCA_036725585.1 Prolixibacteraceae bacterium
GATTGAGTGCCTGAGTGATTGAGTGATTGAGTGCCTGAGTGCCTGAGTGATTGATTTTCTGATTTCCTGATTTCCTGATTTCCTGATTTCCTGATTTCCTGAGTGACTAAGCATCTGAGTGGCTGTAAGGCAGGACAGGTTTGTTGGGGAAGTTAGTCGATCCGGATTGTTGCAGAATTTTCATTCTTTTTGCGATCAGGATCGGAAACCTCGATGTTTTCAGGGTTTACTTTAACTGGATCGAGACTTTCAACCAGCGGTGCCAGGGATGGTTTTCGGAAAACAAGATATTCTGCCAGAATGAAGTTTGCAAAGCCCGAGATGAGCAGGGCGGCAATGTTGCAATACACAACATCCCAGCGGAAAATCCGCTCAAAAATCAGGAGAAATCCCATTTTAATTCCAAAACCCACAAGGGTCGACAGATTGTATTTAAGCAATCGCCTCCAGAAATCACGGGCTGTTTTTTCGGCAATATTCTGGTGCCAGATCCACACATACGAAATGACATAATTGTTAAACATGGCTACCTCGAACGATAAGGCAGGGGCAATGATATAACGCCCAATATAGGTGGAAAAAACAAAACTCGACAGGATCCACAGGATAAATGTATCGACCAGGGTGCCGATTAATCTGCTGACAAAGAATTTGAAAAAACCTTGAGTGCATGGGAGGATGTGTTATCCGTATTCTTTATTTTGGAGGATCAATCCGGCTGTATTTTTTCAGGGAAGTAAGAAATCCGATCACATAAATGACGATAAGGATCAGGGCAACGACGAGGCTGATCAGATCAAATAATTTGATCGACATATTGAACAGGGCGATGGGGGGATTTTTGGTTGGAAGAAAAAAGAACAGCGTGTTGACAAGGATTACCCCGATCCGGAATTCAGTAGGGCCAAAACCGTTATACGTAATTGTAAATTTTCCTTCCAGGTAGGTATTGATGTACGTGAAAATGGAGAGCATAAAATAACCGGCCATTACCAGCAGGGCCACATCGAGGGATACAAAGGGAGAAATCCCTGCGCCCAGGGCAATGATCAGTGTTGTGAGTGCATCGATGTTGTGGTCGAGATAGAAACCATAAATGGGGCGTTGTTTGTTGCGGATTCGGGCCAGGGTCCCATCGAGACTGTCGCCGAACCAGTTCACAATAAATCCAAACGACGCTAACCATAAAAAACCCTTTCCCCAGTTGGTAAGTACGTAACCGGTTCCCGACAGAACGGAGCCAAACAGTCCGAGGGCGGTCATATGATCCGACGTGATGGAAGCAGGCAGCCTGCGTGCGATCCAGGCTAACAATTTTTTTTCAGGGGTACTCAATACCGATTTATGAATCCTGACGGCATCTGTTTTGTTCATGGTTTCCCTTAGGTTTTGTTGGTTTTATCGTTTCGTATGGCCATGTAGGCGGTATACGAAAGAGACAAATGTACCGATTTATTTTTCAATTTTCTTTTCTTATCTTGTTACCCTGTATTAATAATGGTTAAAGTTGAATATTTTTTTTAAAAGAACTTTTGATTTTCGGAAGTTATTATCCGAATACAAAAAAGTTGCATAATCCGTGTCATGTTTGTCAAAAAAGTAGTTCGTTTTTACATGGAAGGATTCCGGAATATGACCTGGGGAAAAACAGTCTGGGCCATAATCCTGATCAAATTGTTTGTCATGTTTGTGATCCTGAAATTATTTTTTTTCCCGGATATCTTAAAGAAAAATTTCCCGACCGAACAGGAAAGGAGTGCACACGTTCTGGAAAACTTAACAAATACAAAATAATTAATGCATTATGTTTGAATCGATTGATTTTTCGTTGGTTGACTGGTCGCGCGCGCAGTTTGCATTAACGGCAATGTACCACTGGTTGTTTGTTCCCTTAACGCTGGGAACCACCTTCATTATTGCCATAATGGAAACGATTTACGTGAAGACCGGAAAACCCGAATGGAAAAAGATGACCAAATTCTGGATGACGCTTTTTGGCATTAATTTCGCCATAGGTGTGGCAACCGGGATCATTCTGGAATTTGAGTTTGGGACGAACTGGTCGAACTATTCCTGGTTCGTGGGCGATATCTTTGGAGCTCCCCTGGCCATCGAAGGAATCATGGCGTTCTTTCTCGAGTCGACTTTTATAGCGGTCATGTTCTTTGGCTGGAATAAAGTCAGTCCGAAATTTCATCTCCTCTCATCGTGGCTGGTAGCTATTGGGGCGAATCTTTCTGCTTTGTGGATCCTGGTTGCCAATGCCTGGATGCAATCGCCTGTAGGGACTACGTTCAATCCCGAAACCGCCCGAAACGAAATGACGAGTTTCTGGGAAGTGCTCTTTTCTCCCGTGGCCATAAACAAATTCCTTCATACCATCACTTCGGGTTTTGTTCTTTCGGCCTTGTTTGTGATCGGTATTTCCGCCTGGTTTCTTTTGAGAAGACGACATGTGGTTCTGGCCCGGAAAAGCATTCTCGTTGCCGCAATTTTTGGTGTGGTTTCATCGCTGGCTTTGATTGGTACCGGCGATGGCTCGGCCAAACAGGTGGCCAAACTACAGCCCATGAAACTTGCTGCTATGGAGGGTTTGTACAACGGTTCTGAAGGAGTAGGGCTCATTGCCATTGGCGCTTTTAAATCCACATCGGCCGAACAAAACGAAAAGCTCAAAGATCTCGCTTTTAAGATCGAGATTCCCAAATTCCTTTCATTCCTGGCTTATGGCAAATGGAATGCCTTTGTTCCGGGAGTGAACGACCTGATCAACGGAAATCCGGAGCGGGGAATTTTACCGGTTGCGGAAAAAATGAAGCGGGGAAAGCAGGCAATTGAAAAGTTGTCGGCTTATAAGGATGCCCGAAACGCAAACGATGAAAACCTCAGTGCTTCTCTGCTCAGCGAACTGACCGATCCCGCTTACCAGGAGAACTATTTTCGTTACCTGGGCTATGGCCACATTCAGGACAGTAATTTTCTGATCCCAAATATCCCACTCGTTTTTTACAGTTTCCACCTCATGGTGGCGCTGGGTTTTCTCTTTGTGCTGATTTTTATACTTTCTCTTTGGTGGGTGATCAAAGGAAAGCTTGAGACGAAGCGCTGGTTCCTGTACACAGCCCTTTTTATGATCCCTCTGGCTTATCTGGCTTCGGAATTGGGTTGGGTTGTAGCCGAACTTGGCCGGCAGCCCTGGGTGATTCAGGACCTGATGCCCACCACCACCGCCGTATCCCGCATTAGCACCACTTCGGTGCAAATCACATTCGGGCTTTTTGCCGTGATCTTTACCACACTACTTCTGGCCGAAGTGAAGATTATGCTGAAACAGATCAAAATAGGACCTAAAGACGAAGGAGGAAAACAATCATGATAACAGCCATTTCCTATGCTTTTTTGCAGGAGTACTGGTGGGCGATTATTTCGCTGCTGGGTTCCCTGCTCGTTTTTCTGATGTTTGTTCAGGGCGGACAGTCGTTGCTCTATACCATAGGTAAAACCGAAATGCAGCGCACCATGCTGGTGAACACCCTGGGGCGAAAATGGGAATTTACCTTCACCACCCTGGTTACTTTTGGAGGCGCATTTTTTGCATCCTTCCCGCTTTTTTATGCGACCAGTTTTGGTGGGGCTTACTGGGTGTGGATTTTGATCCTTTTTTCTTTTATCCTGCAGGCTGTTTCCTACGAGTTTCGATCGAAACCTGCCAACTTGCTGGGCTCCCGGGTATACGAAATTTTTCTGATCATCAACGGACTTATGGGGACGATCTTGATTGGTACGGCGGTTGGGACTTTTTTTAACGGCGCCCAGTTCTCGCTGAATGAATTTAACCAGGTTCACTGGCAAACCGATACGCGCGGGCTCGAGGCGGTTCTGAACATCCACAATGTTTCCCTGGGGCTCTCTGTATTTTTTCTCACCCGGGTGCTGGCCCTGCTCTATTTCAATAATTCGGTCGACGAGGCCGAAATTGCCGAACGGACAAAAAAACATTTGTGGATCAATGCTGTGCTTTTTCTTGTGTTCTTCCTTTTCTTCCTGGTTGTTTTGTTGGTGAAGGAAGGTTTTGCCGTTCAATCCGAAACCGGAATTGTAGCCCTTGAAAAGTATAAATATCTGCATAACCTGCTCGAAATGCCCCTGGTGCTCGTTCTTTTCCTGTCCGGGGTTGTTCTGGTGCTTTACGGGATGGCCCGTGATCTGTTCCGAAAGCCCGGCAAGGGAATCTGGTTTGCGGGAACCGGAACCGTGCTGACGGTGTTCAGCCTTTTTCTGATTGCGGGTTACAACCATACCTGCTTTTACCCTTCTGTTTTCGACCTCCAATCGTCGCTGCATATCCGAAACAGTTCTTCGAGTGAATTTACCCTTACGGTCATGTCGTGGGTGTCGCTCCTGGTTCCTTTTGTGATTGCATATATTTGGTATGCCTGGAGATCAATTAATAACAAAAAGATCGACCGGAAAGAGATGGAAGCCGGCGGTCATAAATATTAAAAATGAAATACACATGATACGATCCGGAATACTTTGGTTGTTGGTTTGGCCTTTGGTTATTGGCGTTAGCTATGTCCTGATCCGGTTGGCTTTGAAAAAGGTTGAAACAAAACTGGACGAAGAGTTCCCACCCGGAGACGATGCCGAAAAATAAAACACGGTTATCGAAACCTTCGGTCAATCCAAACGGAGGAACAAACGATCCCCATCGAAGGGATTGGATCCGGAAAAAAATGCTTAGGATTCCGGATGGAGAATCTGTTTTTTGTAGTTATATCGCTTCTTCCGGGTTTGAACGCTGTATACGATAATT
>DAIMEA010000348.1:0-4804 GCA_036725585.1 Prolixibacteraceae bacterium
CAGACCTATCAGCATCGGCACAAACGGTATTCCTTCAAGAAGATAGGGGGTGCCTTCTTTTGTGGTAAATTGAATCCAATATAAATTCTCCCCGGGTTCCTGTGCAAAAGCAAGCCGGGAAATAAGCCAAACACCCAAAAAAATAATTCTCCTCATTCTGGATTTTTCAATGAATAAAGATAGGAAATGCCGCTTGAAAAAGCAGCAGTCAGCGGCAAATTATCCCGCCGCCCACCAGGTGCCCGTCTTCGTAAAAAACGGCCGATTGCCCGGGTGTTACGGCCCAGGTATTTTCGTAGAATTCCACTTTGATTCTTTCGCCGTGTTGGGTAATGCGGCTCAACGTTCCTTTATTGTTGTACCGGATTTTGGTTATTACCTCCCGTTCGCCCTCCAGTTCGGGGTATTTCATCAGGTTGACCGCTTCGACCCAGAGCTCCTTTTTGTCCAGTTCGGAACGTTCTCCCAAAACAACCGTATTGGTTTCGGCAACAATATCGATTACATAAGCCGGATGGCCCAGGGCGATGACCAGCCCCTTGCGTTGCCCGATCGTATAAAACGGAAAACCCTGATGCCGGCCCAGTATTTTTCCATTCCGGTCGACAAAGTTCCCTTCGCCAATGGAATCAGAAAGGTCGGGTACCCGTTCGCGAATAAACCGGCGGTAGTCGTTATCGGGGATGAAACAGATTTCCTGACTTTCGCGTTTGTGGGCGATATGGATGTGCCCTTTTTCCCGGGCAATCCGACGAACATCGGTTTTGGTGAGACCGCCCAGCGGGAAAATCGTTCTTTTCAGGTCGTCCTGCGAAAGCTGCCAGAGGAAGTAGGTTTGGTCCTTTTTTTCATCGATGCCTTTGATGAGGAAATAGCGGCCGTTCTGCTCCCCGATTTGCGCGTAGTGCCCCGTGGCTATGTATGTACATCCCAGTTCGTCGGCTTTGCGGATTACCTCGCCCCATTTGATGACCCGGTTGCATAGCACACAGGGATTGGGCGTACGCCCCGAAAGGTATTCGTCGATAAAGTTTTGGATCACCGATTGTTCAAATTCGCTTCGGAGATCAAATACCGTATGCTCCATACCCAGTTCTGTTGCCAGCGCTTTGGCTTCGAAAATAGCATCGACGCTGCAGCAACCGGTTTGTTTTTCCATGCAGGCCGGGGAAATGGCATCGAAGGGACGGTACGTAAGTCCGTGGACTTCATAGCCCTGATCGATCAGCAACAAAGCTGCTACCGAGCTGTCGATACCCCCGCTCATGCACAATAATACTTTTCCTTTCGACATGATTTTGAATGATTTTCACAGGCAAAGAAAACAATAAAAATCCTGATTTGTTTCTCCAAAAAGGTACAGGCATCCCAAAATTGATATTTTTAAACATAACTGTCCAGGAGAAACAACAATGTTTAAAATTACGGATGCAATTTTTCATCCGTACTTCATCTTTTTTCTTTTTGTATTTTTGGGATCATTATCAATAATCCTTTTTCATGATCCAGCGTTTAAGCAACTATACGCTCCCCATCGCCATTGGAACGGGTTTTCTTTTTCACAGCTTTTTTGCCCGGCTGAACAGTTGGATGCCCGGATTGATTTTTGTTATGTTGTATTTTACGCTGAACAGTTTGAATATGCGAACGATGAAGATTAAGGCAATTCATTTATTTATTCTTCTTTTTCAAATTGTTGTGAGTCTTGCTGTGTATTTTTTGTTGTTGCCCTCAAGCCCGGTTCTTGCCCAGGGAGCGATGGTTCTGGTAATGATCCCTACTGCCACTTCGGCGCCGGTGGTGGCTGGCATGCTGGGTGCCGATCTGTCGACAATGGTAGCCAGCACCCTGTTGACCAATCTGGCGCTGGCACTGATCGCACCGTTGTATTTGTCGTTTGTCGGCGAACAAGCCGGATTAAGCTTCCTGCAGTCTTTTGGGATCGTTTTGTCGAAGGTAGCCCCGTTAATGATCGTTCCTTTATTGCTGGCCTTGTTTACCCAGCGCTTTTTGCCCCGGATTACAACCTTCCTGGTGCGGCGAAAATCCATTTCCTTTTATATCTGGGCACTTTGCCTCACCATCGTGATCGGAAGCACCATCGATTCCATTTTTGCTTTGGATCGATCCCGTTTGCGTTTGATTCTGTGGATGGCGCTTATTTCGATGATCCTGTGTGGGATTCAGTTTGCTTTTGGAAGGTGGATTGGAGCTCGTTATGGAGAGAAAGTAGCCGGTGGACAGTCGGTTGGACAAAAAAATACCGTTCTGGCCATCTGGTTGGCCCAAACCTATATGGCGCCGGTATCGTCGGTGTTGCCCGCCTTTTATGTGTTGTGGCAAAATTTGTTCAACAGCTACCAAATCTGGCAGAAACAAAAAGAGAATCGGGCAAAGGGGTAAGAAGGATCAGAGCCGGTATACCAGTCCTATGGATGCGCTGAAGGCACTCACGGGAATATTCCGGTTGGTTTTGACAATTTCCTCAATAGCTTCACCCTTTGCATAATAAGCAACGTGTTCGTACGAAAGTTTTGTGCCGAACCATCCTGCCTCGGCTTTTATCTCCAGGGTTTTGTTTATGCTGTAACGCAATCCCACTGTAAGCAGTACAGGTAACGTAAGCGTATTTCGTTCCCTGTTTTCTGAAATTAGGTAGCGTTCATTTTCTTTATCGTAGTACCGGAGGTTTTGATAGGGGATTTGATTGAACGAAATGCCGCTGAACAGTCCGGCATCGACATAAAGTGTATGCCGCACAAGCGGGTGATGGTATTTCAGTCCAATCAGGGGAACAGCCCATTGCCAGAACGTAATATCGTACAAAACAGTGTCGTTTGCTGGGAAGGAGCTTCCCAGGTTGTTTTTGAGCCAGCCCGTGTATTCTTTTCCGTCGATAGGGGCATTCCCAAAATGAAAGCGGGCCGACAGGGAAAGGCGTTCGCGTATTTGGTAATCGCCATCGACATTGAGGGTGAAACCGGTTTGGGCATAGCCGGCAGCATCGTTTCCGGTGTCGGTACTTCGAAAGCTGCCAGCCGGGTACACCTGCCCCATGGAAATCCCCACCCGGAAGGGACCCTGAGCCCCAACTCCCATGGCAAAAAGAAGCCACCCGGTAAGGAGGGCGAATTGTACAAAAGAACGATCCATCGGCATCCGTTTCATTTTTTTTTTGATAAAGATAGTGACTTCTCGAAAGGATGTCCTCGTGCAGGCTTTCTTTTTTAGAAACGCCGGGCGCTGCTTATTGCATAAAAAAAGCGCGAAAATGGCGCGCTGCTTTTTCATTTTTCTTAGTTTTGGCTCGAATAAACCAACCGATCCTGCATGGCGCTGAATTATATCTGGATTTTCTTTTTTCTGATTGCCTTTATTGTGGCCCTGGTTAAGCTCGTATTCCTGCACGATTACGAAATCTTTTCTACCTTGATCCAGTCGACGTTCGATACGGCAAAAACCGGCTTCGAGATATCCCTGGGTTTAACCGGTGTACTGACTTTGTGGATGGGCATTATGAAAATAGGAGAGCGGGGAGGTGTTGTTAAGGTACTTTCCCGGGTTATCGGGCCCTTTTTTCAGCGTTTGTTCCCCGAACTGGGGAAGGATCACCCGGCCTACGGATCCATCACCCTGAACGTGGCCGCCAACATGCTCAACCTCGACAATGCGGCCACCCCCATGGGTTTGCAGGCGATGAAGGAAATGCAGGAGACCAACCCCCACAAGGGCACAGCCTCGAATGCACAAATCATGTTCCTGGTACTCAATACATCGGGCCTGACCATCATTCCCGTATCGATCATGGTTTATCGGGCCCAACTGGGCGCGGTAAACCCCACCGATGTTTTTATCCCTTTGCTGATTGCTACATTTTTCTCAACCCTGGCAGGTTTAGTCTCTGTTTCAATTTTTCAAAAAATAAATCTGTTCGATAAGGTAATTCTTTCCTGGATTGGCGGGATGATTCTATTTATAGGTGCGCTTATCGGGTATTTTTCCACCCTGGGGCAGCAGCAGGTTCAAATCATTTCGAACGTTGCCAGCGGGGTGATCCTCTTTTCGGTCATTGTAGGGTTTATTCTTATGGCCTGGCGAAAAAGAGTGAATGTGTACGAAGCATTTATCGAAGGGGCCAAAGGCGGATTTAAAACGGCTGTTTCCATTATTCCGTATCTGATCGCGATATTGGTGGCCATTGGCGTTTTCCGTGCATCGGGGGCGATGGATTTCCTGGTTTCGGGTATTCGCTGGGTGGTCGATGGGCTGGGGATGAATGCCGATTTTGTGGATGCGCTCCCTACAGCCTTTATGAAACCCCTGAGTGGCAGCGGGGCACGGGGAATGATGATCGATGCCATGACGGCCTACGGTGCCGATTCGTTTACCGGGCGGCTGGCATCCATCTTTCAGGGTTCAACCGATACTACATTTTACATACTGGCCGTTTACTTTGGATCGGTGGGCATCAAACGCACCCGGCATGCCCTGGCCTGCGGATTGATTGCCGATTTTGCCGGAATTCTGGCGGCCATTTTCGTCGGTTATTTATTCTTTCATTAATTCGCTTCAGGCCCTGTCTTTCTTAGGGTCAATGAATAGAGATCGGTTCTCCTGTCCTTCAGGTTCCGGACACTGCCCAAAGCATGCAACTCACGGAGCAGATCGATATCGACATCGGCGACCAGAATCATTTCGGTGTTGGGCGTTGCTTCTGCTTTGATTCCCGTTGTGGGAAAGGGGAAATCGCAGGGAGTGAAAATGACCGACTGGGCAAATTGAATATCCATGTTTTCCACCTTGG
>DAIMEA010000349.1:0-4804 GCA_036725585.1 Prolixibacteraceae bacterium
AGGCAGCTCCCACCATCACGACAAAAAGACCGGGTTCGGCTACCCATGCAGCGCTTTGTTCGTCGTAAAACGACAAATCCTGCGGGGTGATGTCCAGCTCAACCCGTACTTTTTCGCCGGGCTGAAGCGGAACCCGGATGAAATTTTTCAATTCCTTCACCGGCCGTTCCACCGAGGCTTCGGCATCGTGAATGTAGAGCTGGGCAATTTCGGCCGCCGCAACATCTCCCGTATTTTCGAGCACAAAGCTTGCTTTTAGTGTATCACCCCGGGTCATTTTGTCGGACGAAAGTTTCAATCGACTGTAGGAAAACGTTGCATACGATAAGCCAAAACCAAAGGGGTAAAGCGGCTCAATGGCTTTCGTCTCGTACCAACGGTATCCGCTCAAAACGCCCTCATTGTACACAATATCGTACACAGCCGAATCGAGTTGAGAATCGATTTCCCATCCTGTATACAAGTCCTCACCTTCGGGAAGATAGGGGTATCCGGGTGAATCCTCCAACTTCTTTTCCAGGGTAATCGGTAATTTACCCGAGGGAGAAATATCGCCAGCCAGGATTTCGACCAGGGCACGATTACCAGCCTGCCCCGGAAACCAGGCGTAGAGGATGGCTTCCACATCATCGTTCCAAAGCGACATATTAATCCCTCCCCCACTGTTAACCAGCACGATCACGTTTTGATGGAGCGAAGCAATGTGTTTTACCCGCCGGTCCATTTCTTCGGGCAGGTTGAAGCTTCTGTTCCAACCTTCCGAGTCCCGGGTACCGATGCTCACGAGCACCACGTCGGCCGAAGCGATTTCCTCATCGCCAGCCTCGGGACGAATGATTACCTGTTCGCCAAAACGCTCCCGAAGCGCATCCTGCAGGGTGATCCAGTTGTATCCTTCCACATCGGCCGAACCGCCACCGCTCATCCGTTGATCGAGAAAGAAACCGGTTGCCAGGATTTTCCTGTCCCTGGTTTTCAGGGGCAATAAAGCATTTTTGTTTTTCAGCAGTACGATTCCTTCACGGGCTGTTTTCAGGGCAACTTCCTCGTGCTCGGGAAAATTTTGCAAAAAGGATGAATCTTTTACGGGGCGTTTATCGAGTTGCATGGCCAGTTCGGTGGCAATGATATTCCGGGCCATCCGGTTGATGGGTTCTTCGGTGATGATCCCTTCCCGAAGCAGGCGGGGAGCATTGGAACGAAGAAAGGTATCGCCAAATTTGCGAAACATGGCCCAATTGAGGTCCCCTTCCCCGGGCATATCCAGGTCGAGGCCTGAGCGGAAAGCTTTTACCGGATCCCAAACCGCCCACCAGTCGGACATGACCAGCCATTTAAATCCAAGATCTTTTCGCAAAAGCTGGTTAATAACATAGTCGCTTTGCCCGGCCCATTCTCCGTTTACCTGGTTGTAGGACGTCATCACAGCCATGGCCCCGGCATCCACGCCTGCCTTAAATGCGGGCAGATACAATTCGTGCAGGGTTCGTTCGCTGACAACCGAGTTGGATGTGCGGCGCCGGTGATCGGAATTGTTGCAGACAAAATGTTTCAGTGTGGCAAGGGTACCCGTACCTTGCAAGCCAACAACATAGTTTTCAACCATGCGTGCTGCCAGGTATGGGTCTTCACCAAAATATTCAAAATTTCGTCCGTTTTCTGATATACGATAGAGGTTCATGCCCGGCCCCAGCAAAACAGCAATTTCACCGGCACGGCATTCTTCGCCAATGCATCGGGCATATTCTTTCGCCAGTTCGCGGTCCCAGGTCGAAGTAAGCAGAATGGGACAGGGCATGGCAACCGATTTTTCGAGCTGGGAATCGAGATTTTTGCGTAAATGCACGCCCTGTGTGGCATCCGAAAGATACAAACGGGGCAGGCCGGCGCTTTTCACCTCGTGTACGAAAAAGAAATTATGCCCGCCAATCATAGCGATTCGTTCGTCAATCGTCATTCCTTTCACGATTGAATCGGCACGCATCTGCGCTGCTTCGTAAGAAACCGGAGGCGTAAAGGGGACAAAAGGCGCATGTTCCACTAGCCTGAGGGTCTCGTCATTCTGCACACAGGAAAAAAAAAGAGATAAAGCCATAAGAGTCAATAGATGTTTCATTTTGTACTATTTTTTGTTCATTGTTTCGGGCAGAAACCGAAGGATGAATTGTCGCCGAACAAGCCGGTTTTACCTGGCTCGTTTAGGTAAACAAATCATGCCCTACGGGAAAATATCCGTTTTTATCCAGGCGCATAAAAATACAGAGGAAAAATGATTTCGCCAACAGGAATGCCTTGCGTGCCCGGCCAAAAGAAAAAACAAAAAGCACCAGGAATATTGGCTATTCGCAAGAATCAGACTACAAATGAGTTTGCTTTTCTGTTTTCTGTTTCCGGGAGTTAAGACGAACAAACAGCATCCACATCAGAAAAATCCCGATGTAAATCAACGCCTGAAACAAAAAATTGTGGTAAAAGTCGGCATGTTGGGGATGTTTTTCCACCAGGATCGTCATGGCGGCCATCCGTGCTGCGTTCATCAGGAAAATGGAAAGGAAACCAAGCGGGATAAACCAGGATTTGATTTTCAGGCTACCCGGGTAAGCCAGCATAAAAATGAAAAAAACAAAAAAGAGGTTGATGCCCAAGCAGTCGTAGACGATTTCGATGGCTTCGGAAGCATCGACAAGCCACAATTTTCGTTCTCCATAATCCACCACAGTGTCCATACCGAATAGGGATAGCAGGAATCGTGACGTTTTCAGATATAGTGTGGCGCCCAGTTGGGTAATCGCAGTGTATTGCCCTTTCAGGAGCATCCATTTCCGGAATACCCTCCAGGCTAGAAAGAGCAGGGTTCCCTTGATTAAAAAGCGGTTAAAATCGCTGCTTGCTTTGTATTTGGCAAAGAGACTTCGAAGCATGGGCTTAATCGAGCACAAAGCGATAGGTTATGGTTCCTGTTTGGAACGCGGGCGCTTCGGGATTTTCGTTAAAGCGGGTTCGCAGGGCAGCTTGTTCCGCCGCTCGCAAAAATGCGGTGTTCATCAGGGTCGATCCTTTCGCTCCGGGAGTAGCTTTGGTTACTTTTCCGAATTTGTCGACGCTTACTTCCACTACGACATAGCCTTCTTCATTTTCGCCGGGATAGGCTGGTTTGGGCAGGGAAACCGCCGACCGGCCGGTGAGGTTAAACGAAATCCCTTCTCCCCCGCCCTCGCCATAGCGGTTGGTTCCGGGTGTCCCGGTGGGCGATCCCTGATTTCCGGGTTGATAGGTTGTTCCCTGGCCGGATGATGTAGCGCCCGTGTTTTGGCCGGAACCTCCAAATGCATTTTTGGCCCGGGAATCGATTTGGGCCACTTTGGCCTGTTCTTCGGCCCGTTTTAGGCTGTCCTGCCGGCGAATTTCCGCCAGGCGTCGCGCTTCGGCAAGGCGTGCTTCTTCAATACGTTGCAGGCTGTCGCGTCTCCGGCGTTCTTCGGCAATTCGTTTCTGGCGAATTTCTTCTTCCTGCTTCTTTTGCTGCTTTTCGAGTTCTGCTTTTTGTCTTTCTTCTTCTTTCTTTTTTGCGTCGAGGGCAGCTGTTTTCTCAAAATCCTGGGTCATCAGTTCTTCTTTCACCTTATTTTGAGAAGCCGGGGTTTGCGAGGGGACCGGGGGTGCTACGGGAGCGGGAACTTGTTCCTGAACCGCTTGTTGTTCAACGGGAGTTGTTCGCTGGGGAGCCGGCTCCACCCGACCCATTCCCTGGCTCGAAGTCCCAAAATCGATCAGCACTCCTTTTTCTTCCGGCAAGGGCAAGGGCGTAAAAAAGCCAAAGCGGAACAAAAGAAAGAGAAGAATCAAATGTACAACGATCGTCAGGATGAATCCCTCTTTATGTTTTTGAAAATAGCGCACAAAAAACCGGTTTCGAATGGTTACTTACTTTCGGGGCTGGTTGCCAGAATCATTTTGTACTCGTTCCTCCGGGCGATGTTCATAATTTTGACCACCTCGTCGATGGGAACCGATTTGTCGGCATGCAATGAGATATAAATATCTTCGCCGTCGGGAATGGTCCGTTGCAGGAAGGGTTCGATTTCGTTGAACCGGACCTGGGAAACCCGCCCGTTTTCATTCACATAATAGCGCAGGTCGTGGGTAATGGAAATCGACGTTAACGGTTTGGCCTGCGTTTGGTTGTTGCTTTGCGGGAGCAGCAACTTCAGGGCATTGGGGGCAATGAGCGTCGAAGTGACCATAAAAAAGATCAACAAGAGAAAGACTATATCGGTCATCGACGACATGCTGAACTCAGCGCTGATTTTATTTCGTTTCTTTAAAGCCATGCTCCAATGTTATGCAGGTTCGTTCAACAAATCCATGAATTCGGTCGTTGAGGCTTCCATTTTGAAAACAACATTTTCAACCCGTGAAACAAGGATATTGTATCCGAAATAGGCAATGATCCCTACAATCAGACCGGCAACGGTGGTAACCATAGCCTGATAAATCCCCGACGACAAGAGGGTAACATCAATGTTGTTCCCGGCATTGGCCATGTCGTAAAAAGCCTGGATCATCCCCATAACCGTTCCCAGGAACCCGATCATGGGAGCGCCGCCCGCCACGCTGGCCAAAACGGGCAAACCTTTTTCCAGTTTGCTTACTTCGAGGTTTCCGATGTTTTCAATGGCCGTATTGACGTCGTTCAGGGGCCTGCCAATACGCACAATCCCTTTTTCGATCATTCGGGCTATGGGCTTGTTGGTTGAGCGGCACAACGCCAAAGCGGCATCAATTTTCCCGTCGAGGATGTATT
>DAIMEA010000350.1:0-4793 GCA_036725585.1 Prolixibacteraceae bacterium
TCCAGGGGAACTACCTCTTTTACACGCAGACTTATTTCCACCTCTTCGAGTTCCCTCAGCGAACCCATGCGGTAAAAATTCAAAACAAGCGAATCGCTGGCACCGGCATCCAGATCGCCGGACAGCCATTCATTGATGATGATTTCTCCCTCGCCGAGGCGATTGCCGGGCAGGCTGGAGATGAACGAATACGGGGTTTCCCGTTCACCAAAACGAAAGCTGTTGACAAAATACGTCAGAATGGGATCGTGAGACAGTCCCGTGTTTTCCATCGCGGTAACGCTGGCATCGTCGATGAACACCCGGTCGGAAACAATCTCCCACTGATCGCTGAGCGGTGCTTCCCGGATGGTCAATCCGGCATCGTCGAGGGTAAAGCGGTTTTTCAGAATCCCTTCAATTTCTCCCACCGAAGCTCCGGTTGACAGAAGTAACGTGTTGGCTCTTCCTTGCAGGCCCATTTGTTCGGATAAGCCGTTAAGCGGAAGAAAAATCGTGAAGGGAGCGGTTTGTGAATTTCGTAGGTTCAACCGTCCCATTTCGCTGATGTTCAGTATTTTTTGCACCCAAACCCGAAAAGATACCACCGGATCTTTATCGGAAACAAAAGGGGCATTCGCGGGGATTGTGTTCACTTTGCCTACCCGAAGCAAAAGTGGGTCGCCGGGTTTCAGATTCAGGCGCCGGGCCATGTTTTCGCTGACAAAGGCCGGCATTCCGGAAAAAACAAGAGAATCGGGGACATCAACAGAGAATGCAGGAAAAGAAGGACTGCTAACCAACGAAAAACGGGAATCGACGCCCCAAACATCTACAGGGTTCAGTTTCAACTGTCCTCCATCCGACGAAACGATACCCGAAAGATTCAGGGCAGCGGAACAGGGAATTCCGTCTTCGTCGATGGCAAGGGCCAGGTCGCTGGTAAAGAAGCGTTCGCCCGAAACAAGTGCGTGGCTGATATTTCCCAGGCGCAATCGGGCCGATTGTTCCAGGCTGTGGATGACCGAGTCGCCCACGATGAGACCCCCGGTCAGCACGGTCGTCGAGATGGCAATACCTATTGCGACCCAAAAGTTGGGCGCCCAAAAATGCCGGATATTCCGCAGTACCAGTTGAGCGATCTTCATAGGCATATTCAAACGAAGCGTCCGTTTTGCAGGGAGTACACGGTTCCCATTTTGCCGGCCAGTTCGGCCGAATGGGTGACCATAATCAGGCTTGTCCCCTGCCCTGCATTCAATTCCAGCAGGAGGTCGACCAGGCTATGTGCATTGTCGCGGTCGAGGGCACCGGTGGGTTCATCGGCCAAAAGGAGCGAGGGCTGATTGATAAGCGCCCGCACCACGGCCGCCCGTTGGCATTCGCCGCCCGACAGGCGGGCTGGTTTCTGATCGCGAAGGTTCCAGATCCCGGTTTGTTTCAGCAAATTTTCGGCCCGTTCTTCTGCCCTTTCCCCATTTTCGCGATAGGGAATGGTGGGGATCAGAACATTTTCCCAAAGCGTACACTGGGGCAGCAGGTGATGGAACTGAAAAACCATGCCGATTTTCCGGTTTCGAAAGCGGGATAACATGTCTGAACGCAAATTCTGAATTTCTTCACCCTCAAAGAGGATGCTTCCTGAATCGGGGCGGTCGAGGGTGCTGATGATGTTCAGCAGCGTGGTTTTCCCGCTTCCCGACGGCCCGGCAATAGCCAGCGTTTCCCCGCGTGCAACGTTCAGCGACAGACCGTCGAGAACCACATGCCGCTTTTGGCCGGCGGCGTCGGGGTATGATTTAACAAGATCCTGAATGACGAGCATATTTTTCGTTTATAAGGATTCATACAGAGCAATCAGCCGTTGGGCCTGGATGTTGATATCGAAATGGGTTTCGACACTTGCCCGGGCCTCAGCGCTGAACCGGTCCCGTTTTTCGGGATCGTCGAGGAGCACGGCAAGGGCTTCGGCCAGTTTCCCGGGATTATTGGGTTGATAAACAAGACCGCCCCCTCCTTTGGCAACTATCTCGGGGAAAGCGCCCAAAGCCGGTTGGACCACGGGTACACCCGAGGCCATGGCTTCGGTGAGGTAAATGCCAAATGCTTCGCCGTTGCGGACGGGAACCGAAACCAACTGCATCCGTTGCAGGAAATTTTTCCGGTGTTCTCCTTCGAAACCCTCCCAGAAGTGGGAAAACGGGCGCAGCCCCTTTTGATCCAGCTTGTTTTTCTGCTCCCGTATATAGGCGGTATCGACAGCCGTTGACCCCCCGGTAATGTGCAGGTGCACGTCGGCAAAACGTGGTTCTTTCTTCAGCAGAATGAAGGCATCCACCAGGATGTCGAGCCCGTTCTCAGCGTTCATCCTCGAAAGGTAGCCGATTTCCCGTTTTTTTTCCGAGGGAGCGACCACCCGATAATCGGCCGGATCGACTCCCAGGTGCAAAACATGGATCTTTTCGGCAGGCAATTTCATTCGTTCCTGTGCTACCCCGGCATAATAATCACTAACCGCAACAAAGGCATCCACATCCTCCGAGCGTTCGCTCATCAATTTCCAAATCCGATCGCGAAAGCCGGGTTTCATCACATCCACCCAGACATCTTCGTCCTGCAGAGAGCAGACGATTTTCACCCCGAGTTTTTGCTTCATTCTGCGGGCCAGGCCCAGCAACAGTGCATTCGACAGATGAATGACATCGGGCTGGCAATGCCCCGCAATCCAGTCGACCATCTTGTCGAGTTCGGCACTTTGTTCGCCCTGTTCGCCCAGCAACATCGAAACCGTCATTTCTTCCAGGCCTTTGGCATTGGTTGATCCGGCCATTCCGGCAGCCAGTTTCATCATGGGTTTTGCATTTAAAAGGCGATCGAACCAGGCCGGAGCTTTTCGGAAAACAGGATACAACTGTTTCAGGTACATGCTTATGGCTCCGTAAAAGACCGGGATGTTGGTGATATCATGTTCGTCGGAAAACAGGGGAAGATACATGGGTATTTTCACCACGTGCTGTCCCTGCTTTTTCAACGAATCGACAAACTTGCTGTCGCGCATGCAATTGCCGCAATAAAAACTGCCTCCCGAACCGGGTATAATTTGAAGAATATTCATGATCCGCTTTTTGGTCCCAACCAATACAAATTTCCGTCGCTGCCGGCGAGAATAATGGCCTTTTCGATCACGGCCGGGGAATTGATCACGCCAATACCCAGTTCGTAGGTTAAACGGATCGTTCCGGTTTTCAGATCGATGATCCAAACATCGCCCCGCATATTTACGACCAGAATTTCTTTATCATTGATTACCGTCGACGCATCGATGCGTTCGCCGGTATTCCGTTTCCAAACAATTTTACCATCGTTCTGGTTCAGGCAGTACAGTTGTTTGTCGCGGCTTCCGATAATAATTTTCCCGGCGGCAGCCGAAGGGGAAGCAATGAAAGGCAGATCGTTCTCGTTGTTTTCGAAGCGCCAGACTTTTTGTTTTGTTTCCAGATCAATGCAGGTGAATCCGCCATCGTAATCACCCACGTAGGCCCTGTTGCCCACGATTGACGGCGAGGAAGCAACATAGGTCGCCACTTCTACTTTCCCGGCAGAAGCTCCGTCCCGCATATCAACAATGTGCAGATAGCCGTCGCAGCCTCCAAATACAGCATGGTTCTTATATACGGCCGGGGCGCTGTTCAGAAAATTGTCCGACTCGTACTTCCATAAACCCTTACCGGTTTGGGCATCGACTCCGTGCAGGTAATAGTCGTAACTCCCCACGGCCAGGATATCGCGATCCTTTTGGGAAAAAAGAGCCGGGGCGCCCATAATCTGGTTTTCGGTCGTGTATTCCCAGATCAACTTTCCGTTTTGCAGGTCAAATGCCCGGAAAATCCCCGACAGATCGCCGATAAAGACCTTTCCCCGATGAATCAGGGCGGGCGCTTCGAAGCCGTTTTCCGATTGAAATTTCCAGATAAGCTTTCCTTCGGAATTGAGGCAAAGCAGGTCGCCGGCTGTGGATCCCGCGACGATATACCCGTCGCAAACCACCGGCGCCGATTTAAAGGCGCCCCCGGCTTTAACGCTCCATTTCAGGTGGAGGTTTTTGGGAAAATCGACCGGGGTGGTTCCCTTCAACGCGGCATCGCCCCTGGAGTTCGGCCAACAGGAGGATGTCTGCCCAAAAGCAGGGAACAAGAAGGACAGAAAGATGACGATTACGTATAATTTTTCCATAAAGAGCGTATTCGACCGGATTCAAAGATAAGCAAAACCCGATTTTAAAAAAAAGTACTCATGCAGAGATCGGGCGAATCAAAACAAAGGTCGTTTGGGATTGGAAACAAAGGTACCGACCCGAAATTTCGCGTAACAATGGTCGCCTTCGGGGTAATGCCAGATTGCTTTTGCAAGCCCGGGTATGTTCAGGCCTTCCCAAAGCATATAATTTTCAACCGGAGTCGACCAAGGGTAATTTTTGGGATTTCGTCCATCGGGAGTAGAAAAGCGGTCGTAACTAACAAAGTTGATCAGTTCGCCCTTTTCACCGAAAGACAGGATGGCCGAAACATGGTAGCTGTATTGGGAAAGGGTGACTTTCACGGTTCGGTCGTCGATCGTTTCCCAGCTTAGCGGGGCATGAACCAGGGCAGCCGGTGCAATCAGGCACAAATCGTTCAGGTACGTTACCTGTTCGGCCTGGTCCATTTCAGGGCCGGAGGCATCAACCAGCGGAAACCGGCCCAAAAGTTTGATCAACATAAACGCTCCGTTTTCATCCATCCGGTGCCGGCCTGAGAAAAGTGGGCTGGAGATCA
>DAIMEA010000351.1:0-4788 GCA_036725585.1 Prolixibacteraceae bacterium
TCGCCGCCAACTTAAACGAAACCCCGGTTCTTTACTGAGCCGGGGTTTTTTTATGTATTTTTACCCCAAATTTATTCCAGATGAAAAAACAAGCGCAGAAAAGAAAAGCTCCGGACCTTCGCGATCGGATTCTCCGGGTCGAAAACGAAGGCATGCTTTTCCCTTTTCTTCAGGAGCAACTACACGGGAAAAACCGGAACAACATCAAAACCCTCCTGACCTGCCACCAGGTGGAAGTGAACGGAACACCGCAGACGAAGTATAATTTTGCGCTCAAGCCCGGCGATCAGATCCGGATCCTGCCCGACCGGATCCAATCCTCCCTTCGCTCTTTCCAGGGTTTTTCCATCGTTTACGAAGATCCCCACCTGATTGTGATCGACAAGCACGCCGGTATTCTTTCCGTAGCAACAGAAAAAGAAAAGAAGAACACCGCCTACTCTTTTTTAAGCGCCCACGTGAAAACAGAACATCCCTCGAACAAAATTTTTATTGTCCATCGTCTCGATAAAGATACATCGGGTTTGATGGTGTTTGCCCGTAGTGAAAAAGTGCAGGCATTGTTTCAGGAAAAATGGAAAGAAACGGTCACGGAAAGAACCTATATCGCCATTGTGGAGGGAAATGTGGAAGATAATGCGGGCGTTGTTTCATCGTACCTTCACGAAAACAAAGCCCGGGTGGTCTATTCAAACCAAAACCCGGAGGGCGGAAAAGAAGCCATTACACATTTTCAGGTGCTAAACCGGAAAAGTGGTCTCACCCTCTTGCGAGTACATCTCGATACCGGACGAAAAAACCAGATACGGGTACACATGAGCGAATTGGGGCATCCCATCGTGAACGATAAAAAATACGGATCCACCACGAATCCCATTGGGCGCCTGGGGCTGCATTCAAAAACGCTGGCTTTTACCCATCCGGTAACCGGAATTCTGCTCCGCTTCGAAACACCCATGCCCCGTAAATTTGCCCGGTTGTTTTGAAAACAGAGCGAATCATCCCGAGAAATCCGTCGTTAACTGCACCCCCCGGTAGCCGGTTTTACCTCAACCATTACGGGTTTCCCGATGTTTTTTAATGCTTCGGTGAGGCTCAGCATGTCGCTGGCTGCCTGTTTTCGGAAAACATAGGTATTGATCTCCTTTTTCGAGGCAATAGCCCGGTCGGGTTCCTGAAGATCGAAGAACATTGTATTGAATTCCTCTGCCGATTCGCTGAGAACCATATTGTTGGAGTGCCCCACAAATTTTGCTTTCAGACAGGCCATACGGGCGGTGGTGTCGTTATCGGCATAAAAGATGTTGGTTTTTAACTTTTGTTTAAAAACACTTTCCCATTTCCGCTCCGTGATTTCTTCGAGCGGGATATTGACTGCCATAGGCAAATGAAAGGCTTCGAACGCTTCGGGCGAACGTACATCAATCACATTGATTCGGTAATAATGATGCACAATTTCATCGGCGAGTTTATCGGCATTTATTTCGTGAAAGACACATTTTTGCTGCCGTTTGGCTTCGGCAATCCTGTTTTCGATGATCTCCTGTTTACCCGGAAGCAGGGCTACAATGGCCAGGATCACAAAGGGAACCAAGGACGCAAAAGCATAGCGCGAAACCCATATTTTGGGCAGGGGAGCTGTATGTTTGTTCACTCTTTTTTCGATCAGCCAGGTGGCCACGAATGCCATAATGGCCAGTGCGGTAAGCAAAAAGGCAAACAGGTTGCGGGAAATGCCCAGTTGTCCATACATGGTAAGGGCGCCCATATCGTCGGCCATGTAAAAATCTTTTAGTAAGGGGTACGATTCGGTGAACGCAAATACGCCCAATATGGATCCCCCAATAAAAAGCATGGCATCCAACTTGCCAATGGCGGCAGCACAAACGCTGGTACCCGGGCAAAAACCGCCAATAATGAAGCCGGCGCCCATAACCAGTCCGCCAACAATGGCCGAACGCAGGAAGGTGGGGTTGATGTAAATCAGGTTAATATCAATCAATCCGTAGTGTTGGAAAAGAACAACACCCACCATAGCCGTTACCCCTGCGGTAAAGAAAACCCGCAATACGGTAAAATCGTAGCCATAAAAGAGTCCTACCAGTTTCTTGGTCGACGAAAAGCCCGCCTGTTCCAGCACGAAGCCGAAACAGAATCCAATGATCAGGGCAAGGATCAGGTTGAGTTCATTGGAAATGATATACGGTACAAGTGGTCCCATAGTCGATTATTTTAGCCAGAGTTTTCTGAAAAAATATGCAAGGGCATATCCCGATCCAAAAATGGCCAGCATGGTAATAATACCGCCAAACGACATCACGGCCATTCCGCTGAGCGCCGAACCGCTGGTGCATCCTCGTCCCAGTTGGGATCCGAAACCAAACAGGAAGCCGCCAATAATGGCACCAATAATACGTGCCGTGTTTGTAGCCTTGGGCCCCTTTTCAAATTTGAGCCCGATCCGGTTGGCGATTACTCCCGAAAAAAAGGCGCCGATCAGAACACCAATCACTTCAAAAACGAGCCAATTGCGCAAGGGGCTTCCGGGATTTTCGGCAGCATATTCACGATAGAATTGGGCATTTTCGGCATGTTGGGGCGTAAGCTCCTGGGTTGCGGCTACCACCAGGCTTTTGAATGCGCCGCTGGCACCCAGTCCGCGTCCTGTTATGTAGATCGTTCCCAGGAGAACCAATCCGAGCAAAAAGCCCGCCAGGTAGGGATTCATGTACGGTTTTGCTTTCATAATGATCGATCTTTTGTGTGCGTATCTTCTTTTTCTTTCTTTTTCTCGCTTTTGTCTGTTGTGTCTGTTTCCTCTTCCAGATCTTCGTATCCGGTAATCATAGCCCGGATGTTCGAAGTGGGCGTATGGCCGGTTGTGGTCATGTACACATGGACGACCAGGAATACCATCAGCAAAATTCCGCCCAGGGTGTGCCAGAAAGCAATCCCACCCAGGGGGAGATCTTCAATAACCACAATATCGTTCTTGTCGAAGGTTTTGTGGAGCATATACAGGATGCCCGATACCACGGTCAGGGGAACCAGTACCAGCTTAAATCCCAGGTAAACGAGCCGCTGCAGGGGATTCATCTTGCTGAGTTCGGTTTTGCGCGTAGGATGGGGATCGCCCCGGAACATTCCAAAGGCATAGTACAGGATTTGGTCTTTCAATTTTTTCGTGGTTGGAATGTATTGTTTCCACTCACCGGTGACAAAGTGCCAAAAAATGGCAAACACGATCAGGATAATCAACATCCATGACGCAATCCTGTGGAAACGGGCGGCATGTTCAAACCCCAGTATGTGGAACGATCCATGGACTTCAAAACCTGTCAGCGCCAAGAAGATGATCAGGGCCGCCTGGGTCCAGTGCCAAAAACGCTCAAAGCCTTTATAAATATACACTCGTTTCATGGTTTTATCCTTTATTGTTGCTGATGGTTTTCGTAATCGATAATGCGCAAATCGTATCTTTTTTTACGGATCGATACAATAATCCGGAGGGCTGTATGGAGAACCACACCGGCCAGCGATGCCAGGAAGACAAACGTTCCGGCAAAGTCGAGCGGTTTGTGGCGGTCTCTTCCGGGAAGGTAAAAACCGCTTAATTTTGCCAGTCGTCCGTTTTCGGAACGGGTATGGCATTCGGCACACCCGACCGACTTATCTTTTGTGGCAACCATGTGGTTCACCGGCCAGTACATTTCCGTTTCGACAAAAGCGTATTCCCCGCTGAAGGGAAGCCCTACCCTGCGCATACCGGCGGCTGATGCAGCTTTCCAGTCGAAGTCCATCCAGAATGCGCTGTCGCCTTCCTGGGGCGAATAGAGCTTGGGCTGGATCAGAATGTTCAGGTTTTTATCGTATATCTGATCGCCCCGGTGTATTTTCACCGGTATGATTTTCGATTCGGCATCGTTGTGCGACCCCAGTAAGGTATTGATTTGAACCGGTATCGATTCGATCGTGTCGCCGAGCATGTAATGACGGGCCGTACCGTTAAACCAAACATAATCGGGTTGTACATTTTTCTCCCATTTAAACGATCCTTTGATCGACATATACGTGTGGTTGCCCAGTTCGTCGTCGGTTTCGAACGGTTTTCCGTCTTTAAGTTTCCCGGCATCCGACCATTTCCATTCCATTTTGGTGGCATTTACCTTGGCATATTCCGGAATATGGCAGGCCTGGCATGAAACTTTTGCATTATGGCGATTCAGAATCGGATCGAAGTGAGGTGTTTGTGAATGGCATTGCTCACAGGTTGCCCGGTGGGTGTTGTCGGACGAGACGGAATACAAACGGCCCAGCATCCGGTGGTTTTCGGCCGTGTGGCAATCGGTGCAGCTCATGTTGATCCCGTTCACCGCCATGTGAACATCCACTTCGCGGGGGCACGAAAGCTGTGCTGCTTCCAGGTCGCCATGCTTCACGTTATTGCCTCCACCCCCGTTAAAATGACAACTGCCGCAATTGTGCCGCTGGGGATCGCCTACGCTTTGGGCAACCCGGGAAAGGTTAACCGACCGGTCGGGATAACCGGCGCTGGCCGATCCTTTCATGTATTCTTCACTGTTGTCGTGGCATACCATGCAGTCGACATTGCGGGCATTGTTGAAATCGAAATGGTCGTTGGTCATTCCATAGCCAATATGGCATTTGGCGCACGAAAGTTCATTGGTTTGCGCGCCGATACAGAAATTGTTGATCAGGTTTTTCTTTCCGGCTGCCTCGATACCTCTGCCTTCTACATAGGAAACCCGTTCCCAGTTCCAGTGCGAC
>DAIMEA010000352.1:0-4786 GCA_036725585.1 Prolixibacteraceae bacterium
CGGAAAAAAATATATTTAACGAAGGTTCATATTGTGCTGCTTCAAAGTGAATTTCTCCCAACTCACGTTTCGCACGCCAGTGCAAGGTATACCGGTACCCCTCTTTCAGCGTAAAATAGTTTGTATTGTGAAAACCGTACGTCCAGAGTTGGCCGGAGTTGTCGGTTAATTCCCGAATGATGATCTGACCATCTTCAACAGCAACCGAATCGTTCTCGCTCCAATGAATCCAGTTGTAGGTTCCTAAGCGGAAATCGGAATTGTCCAGTAATTCTAATGCGGTATCTTCTGTCCATTTTGCATAAAGGGTTATTGTCCCCGAACTACCTGCTGCAATTTCAGTTATGGGGTCTCCCGCATATTCTTCATTGTCGTACCAGCCGTCAAACAGGTATCCCTCTTTTGTTGCTTCATCCAATTTAATGTCCTTATCCATATTCAACGGGTATGCTATTGGATTGGCGCCATTCATCCCTCCGCTAAGATGATAATTAATGGTGTAGGTCTGTTGTTCGGCCAATCTCCACGGTGCTTTTGCAGCCTGTCGCTTCAGCATGTTGTAAACGTACATTCCCGAGGGTGAGATGATGGACGGATCGGTCCAGTTCTTCCCGGTAAACGACACATTTCCGTTAAATCCATTTTCATCATAAAACAATCCGGAGGCGTTTGTGAAATCATCGATATAAACACACCAGTTTGCAGAAGAAATGTGGTGTTTGTCCATGAGTGCATGCCATGTATCTGAGTTTTCAAAACCCTCCGCAGTGGTTTGGCCTTCGTTTTCCCCCGCAACAAAAATGTTTCCCCACTCTGTAGCAAAAAGGGCTGAACCGTTATTTAAAGCCGTACGGACTTTTTCCCGAAGCTCTTCCTGGTGGTTTGCATAAAAATGAAAAACATAAGCTGTGTTGGGGTCATCTACCGGTGATATTGAGGCATTATCTACTCCTGTTGAATAATAATCGGTTCCAACAACTACCAGATTATCCGAATGTTCCCTGATGGCTTCAATTACCGCTTCGGCATATGTTTTTATGGCAGGCCATTCGGGCAGGATGGGTTCATTGTAAATTTCAAAAATTACATGATCGTAATGGCCATATTTTTCAGCCATATAGGAGAAAAATTCGATGGCGGTTTCACCATTTTGGTCGGCGTAGTGCGAGTGATAGTCAATGAGGACATATATATCGCGGGCAATGGCAGCTTCAACAACGGTTTCCATAAAAGCAATTTGTTTCTCTTTTCCGTTTTTATGAAGGTACCCAAAGTCCCAGCCATTGTTGTTCTCAACCGACATAGGTGCCCTGATCAATTCAATGTCCCATTCATCTACCAGTGTATGAACAGCGCCCGGGTTCCAGAATTTTTCTCCGCCCCAGATGCTCCAGAAAAGACTGATCCCCTTTACCTGAATGGGAGTATGGGTGCGTTCACCGTATATGCGGTTGCCATTTACCTGCATTTCACCGTAAAACGAAACAGGGCCGGCGCCGGGGTTGGTATGGAACACTCCTGAATCGATGCAGTATTGGCAGGAATTAAAACAAACTAATTCGAGAATATCATCAAATTCGGGAACAACAAGCGATCTGTAATGGTCTTCCCCGGCAGTACAATCACCAATAAAATCTTCCGGGGTATCCCCGTTTATGAAGGTATATTGTATCGTTTCTCCTTTTTTAAGCTCCAGGGTAGTGGAATATCCCGTTCCGTTAACGTCCATTCGGACAGGCGATTCCCAATTATTGAAACTTCCGGCAACAAAAACTCCGTCAGGCGAAACGGTTTCAAATTGCATGTCAACCCGAAAGGTTATAGTTGCTCTATCGTTGGGATCTTCCAGCAGGCTGATGAAATCGATGGTTGTATTGGCATCGCTTCCGCCCATATTAAGAGTGACAGCGATGTTGCTGATATTTTCGCCCTGGTGAATATACTCTATGCAGTGTTCCTGCCAGGTCCCATCAAAATTTTCCGGATTGTCGTTGAAGTATAGCGTATAGGGTGCTTCTCCCAGACCAACATTAAATACCAGTGCACCGTTCTCTCGTTTTGCTCTCCAGCACAGGGTATATTTATAACCCTGGCGAAGGCTTACATTACCCTGTCCGAGTTGGATATCCCAGACATTCGTTCCCGGTTCGGAAATTGTGAAGGCTACTTCGCCATTATTGCTTGTAATATCGGCTCCATAAGCCCACCATCCATTGGTGCCATCGTCGAAATGGGGATTCGATAACAGTTCCGTTTCCTGAGCAGTTAGAAGATTAGTGGAGAAAAGTAATGTTACAAGAAGAAAGAATTGAACCTGAATAATTTTCATGCATTTGTTTTTTACTTAATCAAAACTACGTAACCAAATATACTTATTCTTTTAGTGAAACTGGATCTGATGATTAGAAAATTTGGCAATTTGAAAATTGGAAGATTTGGGATTCGGTCTTCCGGCTTCTCGTTTTCATCGTTGCCCATAGGAGTGCGAACAAATGAACGAAATGTTTTTGTACTTTTGATACGTAAAATATCCGATTATGTTCATTCAGGTTGCGCTGATCATTTCGGTCGTACTTCAGTTTACTGCAGCAGTTATTGCGCTCAGTTTGGTTCGGCGAACCAAAACAAATATTGCCTGGTGGCTGATTTCCCTGGCTTTTTTGTTTATGGCCATCCGGCGTTTCTTTGAACTAACCAGTTACTTCGATTCGAAAATGGAGCCTGTTAACAGTTTGCTTAACAGTTGGATCGGAATCATTATCTCCTTGTTGATGCTGGTCAGCCTGATTTTTATCCGCCGTATTTTCAATATCCAGAAAAAATACGAAGAACTGCGAAAACAAAGCGAAAACCAGGTTTTATCGGCCATTGTAAAAACCGAGGAAAACGAGCGGCAACGCTTTGCCAAAGAATTACACGATGGTTTGGGTCCTCTTCTCTCGTCGGTGAAAATGTCGGTTTCGGTGATCAAAAAGCAGTTGGAAGCCGGCGCCGATACGAAAATTATCGAGAATGTCGATAAACTGGTCGATGAATCGATTTTAACGATTAAGGAAATTTCGAACAACATCAGTCCGCATATCCTGAATAATTTCGGCCTGTTTAAAGCCCTTCAGTCGTTTGTTTCCAAAATACAGAGCACGAACAGGATCAATCTGGTGCTAAACAGTAACCTCGGGGATAAGCGCTACGAATACAATACCGAAGTGATTTTTTACAGGGTGGTGTGCGAACTGATGACCAATACCCTGAAACATGCTTCGGCAAAACGGATTACGATTGATTTGTTCGACGATAAAGGGGAATTGATCCTGGAATATTTCGACGATGGAACGGGTTTTAATCCCGAAAAAGTATCGTCGTCGGGGCGGGGAATGGGTTTGGCCAACATCCGTTCCCGGATCAAATCGCTGAATGGCTCTTTTCAGATACTCAGCAGGAAGGGACAGGGTGTTTGTGTCACCATAAAAGTGAAATATTAAATGGATCGAAAAATTTCACTCATGCTCGTCGACGACCATCAACTCTTCCGGGAGGGTTTAAAGTTGTTGTTGCAGGACAATCCATTCATTGAAAATATTTATCAGGCAGCCAACGGAAAGGAATTTCTCAAGTTGGTGGAAACCGTCCTTCCCGATGTTGTTCTTATGGACATCGATATGCCCGAAATGGACGGAATCGAGGCGACACGGCAAGCGTTGAAAAATCGTCCCGAGCTGAAAATTATTGCTCTTTCCATGTTTGGTGAAGAAGAATATTACCTGAAAATGATCGAAGCAGGGGCGATGGGCTTTATTCTCAAGAATTCCGATATCGAAGTGGTCGAAAAAGCCATCCGAAATGTTGTTGCCGGCCAGAACTATTTTTCATCCGATATGATTGCCAATTTGGTGGTTCATTTCAACCAGAAGAAAACGGATGAAAGTAAGAATGAATTGACCGAGAGGGAGTCGGAAATCCTGTATCATATATGCAAGGGGATGTCGAACCAGGAAATTGCCGATGCTCTGTTCCTGAGCAAACGTACAGTGGATAAGCACCGCGAAAATATCCTTTTCAAAACCAATGCCAAAAACACCGCCCAGTTGGTTATGTATGCCATTAAAAACGGGATCGTGAAAATTTAGATTTCTACGTTTTTATGCGTAGCTGATTTTAGGTATTTAATCGGTTTTATACGTTTCGCCGACGGCTTAATTTTGTCGGGTTAACGTTAAAACCCAACCAAATGAAACATTATCTGTTCGGAGCGTTCCTTTTGCTCCTGCTTTTTACCCAGTGTTCATCCTCGTCAAAAAAACAGAATACACGCGAAGGCGATTCATTGTCGGGGTACATCAGTCTGTCGGGCGCTTTTGCTCTTTACCCAATTACCGTTATGTGGGCCGATGAATTCCGGAAGATCCATCCCGATGTGAAAATTGATGTTTCGGCCGGTGGAGCCGGCAAGGGAATGGCCGACGCCCTTTCACAGATGGTCGATCTGGGGATGTTCTCCCGGGAAGTGACTCCCGAAGAAATCGAAAAAGGGGCCTGGTTCATTGCTCTGACCAAGGATGCGGTTGTTCCAACCCTTCATGCCGCGAATCCCTTTCTAGCTGTTTTAAAGGAAAAAGGAGTGGACAGAGAGTCCCTGAGAAAGATTTTTGTCACAGGCGAAATCACCTCTTGGGAGGAATTGACCGGATTGAGCGGAAATACGCCTATTCATGTATATACACGGTCCGATGCTTGTGGCGCCGCTGCCATGTGGGGTGTTTACCTGGAAACAACGCAGGAAGAATTG
>DAIMEA010000353.1:0-4784 GCA_036725585.1 Prolixibacteraceae bacterium
TTCGGGTCGCACTTTAGCGTTGGGGTCGTTGTCGAATTTCGGATCTCCGATAGCCCCGAACAAAACGGCATCCGATTCCATACACAAACGATGGGTCTCGGGCGGGTAGGGATCGCCCACACGATCGATGGCCATAGCACCGGTAATTCCTCTTTTTTCCGTAAGCCGATGACCGAATTTTTCACACACGGCCTGCGTTACGTTCAAGGCCTGTTCGATGATTTCCGGCCCGATTCCGTCGCCGGCCAATACTGCAATGTTTAATGTTTTGCCCATATCGAGGTTTTGAATGATTTTTTGATTGGTTTCCGATGGTTTTTCTGTTTATTAACGGCTCATCGTCACGCTAACCTGTTTGATTTGCCCTCCCAGCGGAGGATTGATTTTGGCTACCTGAATGGTCGCTTTCCGGATGGTGGAAAATTCCCGGTACAAACGGTCCAGAATTCGTTTGCATATATTCTCCAGCAAATACGATTTGATTTCCATCTCTTCCTTAATCAGGAGGTACACTTTCTGGTAATCGAGGGCGTCGTTCAGATGGTCGGTTTCGCCGGCACGGTCGCAATCGGCTTCAATGGTTACATTCAGCAGAAATTTGTTTCCCACAACCTGCTCCTGCCGAAAGTGACCATGATAGGCGTAAAATTCCATTCCTTCGATATCAATTCGTCCCATGTGCCGGTAATTTTGTGTTGCGAAAATAGGGCATTCTTCGTACTGTAACAAATCAATCTGTCCTTATTGTAAAGAATTGATTTTTCGAAAGCAATTTTTTAACGATCGGGTGTCCGATTCGACAATTCGCTTAAATTTGTTCGTTTAAAAAATTGGATTATGGAAAACAGGACGGAAGCCCGGGAGAACACGGTGAAAACCCGAAATTTTATTCACGAAATTGTTGAAAGGGATTGTTCGGAGGGAAAAAATGGAGGGCGGGTTCATACCCGTTTTCCACCCGAACCCAACGGTTATTTGCACATTGGCCATGCCAAGGCGATTTGCCTCGATTTTGGAACCGCCGAAAAATTTGGTGGAAAGTGCAACCTTCGCTTCGACGATACAAATCCTTCGAAAGAAGATCAGGAATATGTCGATTCCATCATGGAAGATATCCGCTGGTTGGGTTTCGATTGGGAAGACCGGCTGTATTATGCGTCCGATTTTTTTGAGCAGCTTTACGAATTTGCCGTGAAACTGATCCGGGAAGGAAAAGCGTACGTCGACGATCAGCCGGCCGAAATCATCAGCCAGCAAAGGGGAACACCCACCCGGCCCGGTGTTGAAAGTCCCTTCAGGAACCGTTCGGTAGGTGAAAATCTCGGCTTGTTTACCCGCATGCGCAACGGTGAATTTGAAAACGGCTCACGGGTACTCCGGGCCAAAATCGACATGGCATCACCCAACATGCATCTGCGCGACCCGCTTATGTACCGCATTATCCACGAAGAGCATCACCGCACCGGAAACGATTGGTACATTTATCCGATGTACGACTTTGCCCACGGGCAGTGCGATTACTTCGAAGGGATTACCCATTCGTTGTGCACCCTCGAATTCGAAATCCACCGACCTCTCTACGAGTGGTTTGTGAACGAATTGGCCGACAGTGATTATCGCCCCCGACAAATTGAATTCTCCCGGCTCAACCTTTCCTACACAATGATGAGCAAACGGAAACTGCTGCAACTGGTCGAGGATGGACTGGTCTCGGGTTGGGACGATCCCCGGATGCCCACGCTTTCCGGCCTTCGTCGAAGAGGGTATACCCCTGAATCGATCCGGAGCCTGGTGGAAAAAGTGGGAATCACCAAAACCGAGGGGATGGTTGACGTGGCGATGCTGGAACACGCCGTTCGGGAAGATCTGAATAAAAAAGCCCAACGCGTGATGGGGGTGTTGAATCCCCTGAAAGTGGTTTTGACCAACTACCCCGAAGGAAACGTTGAATTGATGACCGCTGTAAATAATCCGGAAGACGAAAGCATGGGAACCCGCGAGGTGCCTTTTACCCGCGAACTCTACATCGAACGCGACGATTTTATGGAAAATCCGCCGAAAAAGTTTTTCCGTCTTTCGCCGGGAACCGAAGTTCGGCTTCGTTATGCCTATTTTATTACGTGCAACGAAGTGGTGAAAAATGATGCCGGAGAAGTGACCGAACTGCGTTGTACGTATGATCCGGCTTCCCGGGGCGGTAATTCGCCCGACGGTCGAAAGGTGAAAGCAACCCTCCACTGGGTGTCGGCCAGCGAAAATATTGCCGCCGAAGTGCGGCTCTACGACCGGCTTTTCCAGGTGGAGGACCCATCGGGGGAAAAGGACCGCGACTTCCGTGAACTGCTGAATCCCGACTCGATACAGGTGAAACCGCTTTGTTACATCGAACCCTTTGTGAAAAACGCCCGGGCGCTCGACCATTTTCAATTCGAACGTTTGGGGTATTTTACTGTTGATAAGGAAAGCCGGGAGGGGATGCTCATTTTTAACCGGACTGTTTCGCTGCGCGACGATTGGGCAAAAAAACAGGTTCAGGCCGATTAGCCTGGTTCGGCGCCGGCAGAATTGCTCACCAGGGGAATCGTGAAGTAAAAGGAACTACCTTTTTCGTATTCGCTCACAACCCAGATTCTTCCCTGGCAATAGTCGGCAAATTCCTTGCATATTTTTAGTCCAAGACCGGTGCCTGTTTCCTGTTCGGTGCCCTTTTTGTGAAAATTGACGTCGATCCGGAACAGTTGATCGATTTCTTCGCTTTTCAGACCAATACCCTGGTCTTTGATACAAAAAACCAGTTCCTCGCCAAATTCTTTTACGAGGACGACAACGGTAGAATGGCGTGGGGAAAATTTCACGGCATTGGTGAACAAGTTTCGCAGCACCGTGGCAACCAGGTTTTCATCAGCCCAGCCACAGGCCCGGGTCTGGTATATCCGGACAATCTCGATTTGTTTGTTTTTTGCCAGGCTGGCAACGGTTTCGAGGGCTATTTCAATGATGGTTTGCGGTTCAATTTCTGCGGGAATGTTCTTGATTTGACCGCTTTGGGTACGGGTCCATTCGAGCAGGTTTTGCAAGAGGTTAAAGGCGTTTTTAGAAGCGCTGTTGATTTCGCCAATGATTTCCTGCCGTTTATCATCGCTGAGCGAAGGAAAGTATTCGTTCAGGTAGGTCGACATCCCCAGGATCCCGTTAAACGGGTTTTTCAGATCGTGGGCCAGGATCGAGAAAAACTTGTCCTTCGAACGGTTGAGCTCAAGCAGTTTTTGCTCCGATTCGGCGATCCGGCTCTTTTCTTTTTCCACTTTGATACGACCAATGAGCAGATAAGCAACACCAAAGGTGATCAGGATAATGATGATCACGTTGATGACAAAGATCTGCCGGTTCCAGTCGAAGGTTTTTTCCAGTATAAGGTCGCGGTTGTAGGAAACCACGAAAATACTGCCCTTCGGTTCCATCATACTCATTTCGGAAAAAGTCAGGATCCCGGGTTTTGTTTGTGTCGGGAGGTAAATGGAAAAATCCTTGTCGGAAGGATCTTGAACCGCCCGCTTGAGTTTCTCCTGTAATTGCTGCCTGAAGGTGCCCTTTTTCTCCAAATCGAAGGGTATTTCGAAGGACGAGTCGATCCACAATCCTTCGATACCGGACAAGGGATAAAAGCCTTTCGATGCAAGAACCTTTCTACTGCTCTCCGGATCATCGGGTAAAACGACAAAACCCATAGCAACAGGATCGGGATTGTGTTCGATTTTTTGCAACAGCGCCTGCAAGGGGAATCCGGCTACAAAAAAATCGGAATATCGTTGGCGCAGGGAATCGTACCGCATGGGATATCCGTAAACAAAACCCAGCTGTTGGTCACAAATGATGCATCCTTTGCGGGGAAAGGTTTTCCAATCGGAATTCGAAAAATCCTGATAGAGTTTCCTGAACGAGAGACAGTCGGATATATCCAATGCCGGATGATCGGTTTGGACCATCAGGGATGAATCGGCGTTTAGAATGCCGGAAAAGGAAAACCCCCGTTCATTCAAATCATGGAAAAAGGCGTTGGTTGATTTCACCGGGTTGTTTGCCAAAACAGTTTGGCCGGGGAGGGCGTTTCGTTGCTGAAAGGCAAAAGTGGCCGTGTTTTCCAATGAATTCAGGATATAGTTTTTCTGGGCCGACAGATGTTCGGTAAAGAATTGAATTTGAATGTTCTGTACTTGTCTGGCATCGTGTTGGAGGTACTGCTTAACCAACACAATCAGTACAATGCCCGTAGCTAAAATACCGGCGAGTATGCCATTTTTTCTCCTCATAACCTTTACCCTGTTTGCATTCTGAACCGAGCAGCCCTGTTTGTGTCCAAGCATCGGGATAATCGGATGATGGATTTTTGAGTGCAGTTTCGAAAACGCACATCAATTTACGAATAAAAATGAAACGGGAAGATAATAAAAAAGGCCCCGAAAGGCCTTTGATTATTCATTCATCACGAAAATCAATATTCGTCTTCATTAAAAAAGAAATCATCCTTGCTGGGATAATCCGGCCAGATGTCTTCGATTGATTCATAAATTTCCCCTTCATCTTCAATTTCCTGAAGATTTTCGATGACTTCGAGCGGTGCACCTGAACGGATTGCGTAGTCGATCAACTCATCCTTGGTGGCAGGCCAGGGGGCATCTTCAAGTTTTGAGGCTAATTCCAGTGTCCAGTACATGTTGGTTTTGTTTAACAAATGAGTGAGTCTGTATATTTCTGCGAATATAAAGATTTTTTTGAATTAAAAA
>DAIMEA010000354.1:0-4750 GCA_036725585.1 Prolixibacteraceae bacterium
CGTCACCACCGACGACGGCTTGTCCGGCTGGGGCGAATGCGGCCAATACGGCCCTTCAAAAGGCCATACGTTATGCAGGCGATATGGGCGACCCCTTTGTTTCGGTCGAACATTTGTTGCTGGGCCTGCTCGATGCGGGCGATTCGGTTTCGACACTCATGAAGGACAGCGGTTTTCAAAAGAAAGAGCTTCAGGAGGCCATTTCGGAACTTCGAAAGGGAGCGAAAGCCAACAGCGAAACAGCCGAGGATCAGTTTAATTCACTCGAACGTTTTGCCATCAACCTGGTGGAACAAGCCCGGAAAGGAAAACTCGACCCGGTGATTGGCCGCGATGATGAAATCCGGCGAATTTTACAAATTCTGAGCCGTCGGACCAAAAACAATCCGATATTGATTGGCGAGCCCGGGACCGGTAAAACGGCTATAGCCGAAGGACTGGCCCAGCGGATTTTCAAGGGCGATGTGCCCGAGAACCTGAAGTCGAAGCGGATATATTCCCTCGACATGGGCGCCCTGGTAGCCGGAGCCAAATATAAGGGTGAATTCGAAGAACGTTTGAAATCGGTCGTTAACGAAGTTGTAAAGGCCAACGGGGAAATCATCCTCTTTATCGATGAGATCCATACGCTGGTTGGTGCCGGGAAAAGCGAAGGCGCCATGGATGCGGCCAATATTTTAAAGCCTGCACTGGCACGGGGCGATTTACGGGCGATTGGGGCAACCACCCTGAACGAGTACCAGAAATATTTTGAAAAGGATAAAGCGCTCGAACGACGGTTTCAGATCGTAATGGTCGATGAGCCTGATACGCTCAGCAGCATCTCCATTTTGCGGGGGTTGAAGGAACGTTATGAAAATCATCACCGGGTCCGGATCAAAGACGAGGCCATCATTGCCTCGGTAGAACTGTCGCACCGGTATATAACCGAACGCTTCCTGCCCGATAAGGCGATTGACCTGATGGATGAAGCCGCCTCAAAACTGCGGCTCGAGATCGATTCGATGCCCGAGGAACTGGATGAAATTGAACGAAAGATCACCCAGCTTGAAATAGAACGGGAAGCCATCAAAAGGGAAAACGATCATTCGAAATTAAAAGGGATTGAAGAACAATTGTCGAATTTGCAGGAAGAACGATCGCATTTCCGGGCAGAATGGGAAACCGAAAAGCGACTGATCGACGGGATTCAAAAGAATAAAGCCAACATCGAGGATTTTAAATATCAGGCCGAACGGGCCGAACGGGCCGGCGATTACGGGAAAGTTGCCGAAATACGCTATGGTCTGATTAAGAATGCCGAAGAGGAAATCAACCGGCTTCAGGCCGAACTGGAAGAAAAGCACAAAAAACATTCGCTGATCAAACAGGAAGTCGATGCCGACGATATTGCCGAAGTGGTCAGTCGCTGGACGGGCATTCCCGTGTCGAAGATGTTGGAAAGTGAGCGGGAGAAACTGCTCCATCTCGACAAAGAACTGCAAAAAAGGGTGGTGGGACAGAACGAAGCCATTGCTGCCGTGGCCGATGCGGTTCGACGGAGCCGGGCCGGTTTGCAGGACGAGAAACGACCCATCGGATCCTTTATCTTTATGGGCACCACCGGAGTCGGGAAAACCGAGCTGGCCAAAGCCTTGGCCGAATACCTCTTCGACGACGAAAACATGATGACCCGCATTGATATGAGCGAATACCAGGAAAAATTCTCGGTTACCCGGCTCATTGGTTCCCCTCCGGGTTATGTGGGCTACGACGAGGGCGGACAGCTAACAGAGGCCGTACGGCGGAAACCGTATTCCGTTGTTCTTTTCGATGAAATTGAAAAAGCCCATCCCGATGTGTTCAATGTTTTGTTGCAGGTGCTCGACGATGGCCGGCTGACCGACAACAAAGGCCGGGTGGTCAACTTCAAAAACACAATCATCATCATGACCTCCAACATTGGATCGCATCTGATCCAACAGCTTTTCGAAGGAATGAACGAAACAAACCGCTATGCTAAATACGAACAGGCAAGAGAGCAGGTTTTCGACTTATTGCGAAAGACCATCCGCCCCGAATTCCTGAACCGTGTGGATGAAACCATCATGTTCTTTCCCCTGGGGCGCAGGGAAATATTCGATATCGTAAAATTGCAGTTTGCCTTAATTGGCCGCCGGTTGAAAAATCAGGGTGTGGAACTGGAAGTAGATGAAACAGCAATCGACTGGATCGCTTCGGTAGGATTTGACCCCCAGTTGGGCGCCCGGCCGGTTAAGCGGGCGTTGCAACAATATGTGCTCAATAATTTGTCAAAACAGATATTATCCGGAAACCTCCGAAAGGAAAAAACCATTGCGATAACCGTGAAAGGAGATGAACTTGTTTTTCGCCAGGATTGAAGTAGCCCTGGGAAATTCAGGATAGTTTGCTGAGTTCTTCCTGCAGTTCTATAACGGCTGCATCGCATTGTTCATCAAACATCCGGACATAGTCGGGATAGCTTTCAACTTCGGCGCCTTCCTCTGTCAGAAGCTGAAGTTTCTTCAGATTCTTGCCTAAATCCTCCATGCCCACAATCAACACGGACGACTTGGCTTTATGTGCTTCTTTTCCCAGTTCGGTGTAATTCTTTTCGTTCAGGTGTTTGTTCAGATTTTCTTTGAATTCATCGACCTGGGCAAGAAACATTTCCACCATTTCCCGGACAATGCTGTCTTCTCCTCCTGTAATCTCCCTTAAATAACTAAGATCTGTGTATGCCATATTGAATCAAATTGTACAACCGAGTACAATGATAACAAAAAATGGAGTTAACTCCTAAAAATCGTTTCTTATTTCTGTTTTTTGCGACTATGACATTTTTCATATCTTCGCCCTGATCATAACGATAGCTTTGTTCTGTTTTCAATTTCATTAAATTCGGACGAAATGAAAGAAACTCCTTTAACAGCAGTCCATATTGCCCTGGGGGCTAAAATGGCTCCTTTTGCCGGGTACTTCATGCCCATCGAATACTGCGGCATTAAAAACGAACACCTTGCTGTGCGCCAAAATGCCGGGGTGTTTGATGTGTCGCACATGGGCGAAATATGGGTAACAGGTCCCAATGCCCTTTCCCTGATCCAGCGGGTCACTTCGAACGATGCGTCGTTGCTCGTGTCCGGTCAGGCCCAGTATTCCTGCTTTCCGAATGGAAAAGGAGGCATTGTGGACGATTTGCTGGTTTATTGCTTCGATCCTGAACGCTATATGCTGGTAGTAAATGCATCGAACATCGATAAAGACTGGGACTGGCTGATGCATCAGAATAAAGTGGGCGCTGTTCTTGAGAATGCTTCCGATGCGACTGCCCAGCTTGCGGTACAGGGACCCCGTGCAAAAAGCATTTTGCAAAAGCTCACGTCTGCCGATCTCGATGCCATCCCGTATTATTCTTTTCGCGTAGGAACGATGGCCGGAATTCCCGAAGTAATTATCTCGGCCACCGGGTACACAGGAGCCGGAGGTTTTGAGTTGTATTGCAAAAACGAAGACGCTGTGGCTCTTTGGGATGCTGTTTTTGATGCCGGAAAGGAGGAAGGGATCATACCCATCGGGCTGGGTGCCCGCGACACCTTGCGGCTCGAAATGGGTTATTGCCTCTACGGCCACGATATCGACGATACCACATCACCCCTCGAAGCCGGACTGGGATGGATCACCAAATTTGTGCCCGGAAAGAATTTTGTCGATATGCCCTTCCTGTTGAACCAGAAAGCCGAAGGGGTAAAAAAGCGCCTTCGGGGTTTCCGGATGATTGACCGGGGCATTCCCCGTCAGGGCTACGAAATACTGAATATTGCCGGCGAACCCATCGGTTCGGTAACCTCCGGCTCCATTTCCCCGGTTCTGGATGCAGGAATCGGTATGGGCTACATCCAATCCGACGCTTCGGGTCTGGGGAACGAAATTTTCATTGTTATCCGGAACAAACAGGTAAAAGCACGTATTGTAAAGCTTCCGTTTATTTAGCTCGTGATTATTGGTACGTGGTTCGTGTACATGAATCCGTTGTTCCTGCCCAATTGGGTGGAAACGTGCAATGACACTCTTTTCGGAGTGGCTTTCACTTCCTTGTCATTTCGAGAGTTGCCCTAAAAAATTTGGCATAATGCGGTTTTGACACGTTGGTCAAATAGACATTCTTTATTTACAAACCTACCACAATCGCTTTTCTGATGAAATAAAGCAGTTGTGGTAGGTTTGTTTGTTGACTGTGCTTTATCGTTTTCGTACCCTGATGGTAAAAAACGGGTTTTCGGTCAATCTGTTAAAAGGGCAGGTCGTTATAGGGCATATCCTCCCGTTCGGGCTCGGGGGGAGGAAGCGGCAGATCGTCGTCGAATGAATGATCCGGGTGACTTGCAGGAGCCTGAGGTTGCTGCGGGTTAATCCGCCAGGCGTTGATGTTGTGGTACCACTTCCCGTTGAATTCGCGCGATTCGACGCTGAACGAAACCTCAACGGCATCTCCGGTCGATAAGCCCTTCAGCAGCGAAACCTTATCGCCAAAAAGGGTGAAACATACTTTTTTGGGAAACTGTTCTTCGGTTTCGATTACAAATTCCTGCTTCGACCATTCGTTCCCGGTTTTGCTGACCCCCGACTGGGAGGGCAAAATCTGGGTGATTGTTCCCTTGACCTCCATTCTGAATCTGGTTTTTTTATTCCACAATTTCGAGCAATTCCACTTCGAAGATCAGTGTGGAATTGGGACCAATTTTCTGAC
>DAIMEA010000355.1:0-4748 GCA_036725585.1 Prolixibacteraceae bacterium
GAAACGGGCGATTGAATTGCGGGCGCACCGGATCGTGCTGATCCACGGCGCAGGTAACGGGGTGCTGAAGCAGGAAATCCACCGGAGCCTGCAATCGACCTACGCGAAATTCCCCTTCCAGGATGCTTCGTTCCAGGAATACGGCTTTGGGGCAACCCTGGTGATCCTTCGGAGAAAATAATTAATTTTGCAGCCAAAGCAGACCGTTCTATCGCTCCTGTAAGGGGCCGGACGGGGGTTCGCCTCCGGCTGGTCGCCGCTCGCAGGGGAGGAAAGTCCGGGCAACACAGGGCGCCCTGCTCCCGAAAGGGGAGATGTTCGCGAGGGCATGCCGGCGGAGAAGAAAATAACGGCCCGGAAACGGGTAAAGGTGAGAAGGCGGGGTAAGAGCCCACCAGTCCGGGTGGCGACATCCGGAGCTGTCCGCACCAGGGGTTGCAAGACCAAATACATCCCGGAAGCCCCGGCTCACGGCGGCCCGCCGTGTTTTTTCAACGCGTTGGAAAGTCCGGGAGGGGTAGGTTGCTTAGATAAATGATAGAAACCCCGTTAACCCGGGGTACAGAACCCGGCTTACAGGTCTGCTTTTTTTTTAGAAATAATTCATGAAGACATACCTTGATTTTTTAAGCACCCTCGCCCGGAATACGGAAAAAGCCCATGCCGCCTATTCCCGGCCGCTCAACTGGTATCACCCCTACAAATCGATTGATCTCGAAGAAAAACGGAACGAACTTTTCCGGGAACTGGAGCCGGTTTTGAACTGGGCGTTCAAACGCACGAAGCCCTACCTGGGATCGCTCAGCCCGGGCTGCCGGATCTGCGGCGAAGGCGACTGGTCGTGCCTCTTTGTCACCGGAAAATGCAACGCTTCGTGTTTTTATTGCCCGGCCCGACAGGACGACGACGGGATCCCCCAAACCCAGAAACTCTTGTTCGACACCCCCGAAAAATACGCGGCCTACATCCGGCATTTCGGTGTCCGGGGAGTCAGTTTCAGTGGGGGCGAGCCCTTTTTGTATTTTGAGCGCACCCTGGCTTATCTGAAAGCCGTACGGAAGCTTTGCGACCCTTCGGTCTATTGCTGGATGTACACCAACGGGATCCTCGTAAGCGACGAGAAACTGAAGCAACTGGCCGATGCCGGCCTCAACGAGATCCGCTTCGACCTGGGTGCGGTGAACTACCAGACCCGGGTGTTGAACCAAGCTGCCCGCTTTATTCCGAACGTGACGGTCGAGATCCCGGCCGTTCCCGGCGATTCTGCCCGACTGAAAGAAATCCTTCCCCGTTTGTGCGACCTGGGTGTAAGCCGCCTGAACCTGCATCTGCTCCGGCTCACACAGCACAATGCCGAAAAGCTGCTGCAACACAACTATACCTATTTGCATTACGAGCAGCCCGTGGTGGCCGAGAGTGAGCTAACGGCATTGGAAATCATGCAGTTTGTTTGCGAACAGAAGCTTCCCATCGGGGTGAACTATTGCTCATTCGCGTTCAAGAACCGTTTCCAGAAGGCCGGTTTCCGGCGCATCATGGCCAAACGGCTGGCACTGCCGGGCGAAGCGATCACCGAAAACGGGTTTTTGCGAAAAATGGAAGCCGCCGATGGAAACGGAATCCTTTCCCTCGAAACGTTGCTGGCGGGCCGGGAACCGTACCCGCCCATTGTTTTGTCTTATTCGGGAAGGGTGCCCGACAACCTGGGAAAGCTCCCGGGGGCACGGAATTATGTAATCGGAGACACGCCCTACCCGCTCAACGAAGGGCTTGTCGCGCAAGCGATCCGCCTGTTGGGAGACCAAAGCGCCGCGTTTGTGCACATGATGCGCGAAGAGGGCAAAACCCTCCCCGACGATCCCGTGTTGTTCGAAGTGTGGAAACACGAGTTCATCGAAGAAGGACTGCGCGATTTTTTCTAGCGTTTAGTTGTTCAGCCACTTTTTGAGCTGGTATTTTTGGGCAACCTCCCGGCGTTGTTCGTCGTCGAGCGAACGCATGTACATTTTCCACCCCGGGCAGAAAGAGATGTGAAAGCGCCAGAAACGACCGGCAAACGATTTGGGTTTCTCATCGTATTTACGCCTCATCGGGCATGTGTCGCATGAATTTTGTTGTTCCATTGCAGTTGTGTTTTTGCTTATGTTTGAAATGATTTATCGTTCAATCGGGTTGTTTCTCTGCCGGTCGAAGCCAAAGCGTTCCGACATCAGGGCGGCAATTTCGTTGGCGCTGGTTTCGATGGGTTTGTTCACCACGTTGATGACCGTAAAGCCGCCTTTTTCAAAAATCGAATCGGCATACGCAATTTCGCGGTTCACCATGCGCAGGTCGGTATAGTCGGTATTTTCGCTTTGGCGGAAGTTTTTCATGCGTTTTGCCCGGTGCGGGATCAGGAAGGTGGAGGAAATTTTCAACGCGAAAACCCGCTGCTTGTCCACCTCGAAGAGCTGCCGGGGCGGATCGATACCGAACACGAGGGGAACGTTGGCCACTTTCCACCCGAACATCGACATGTATACGCTCAGCGGGGTTTTCCCGGCCCGCGACACCCCGGTAAGGATGATATCGGCCTCGTGCATCCGCTCGGGGTTCATTCCGTCGTCGTGGTTCAGGGTAAATTCCATGGCATCGATGCGTTCGTAATACGGGGCGTTGATTTTTCGGAAAAGGCCGGGCTGGTTCACCGACCGAAGGCCCAGTTCATCCTCCAGGTACCCGGCTAAAGGGCCCATGTAGTCGATTTCGCGGATGTGCTCCTTTTCGCAGGCTGCATGCAGGGCGGCCCGTAAATCGGCACAAACCAGTGTATGGGCAATAAGGGCGTTGGCTTTTTTTGCCTGTTCGATGAGCCCGGGTATTTGTTCGGGAACCTGGAAATTGGGAAATACCCGCACGGCCACTTTGTTGTTGGGATATTGTACCAGCAGCGACTGGATCATGGTGTAGGCTGCAAGACCTTTTCCTCCCGAGACGATAAAAATGGGTGGGCATACCGGACTATTTCCGTTCATGATGTGGCTTAAATTTTGTTTCGAAGGTATTATTTTTCTTCCGAACCATCCTGGTGAAGCCGGTAAAACAGGCGATTTTTTCGGTAAAGCAATTTTTTAGCGAAGTGTTTGCAGAAATGAAAAGAAGATTTATATTTGCAACGCCTTTGCAAAAAGGATGTTCTTTCATTAGGAAACAAATGCAAACCGCTGGTGCGGTAGTTCAGTTTGGTTAGAATATCGGCCTGTCACGCCGAGGGTCGCGGGTTCGAGTCCCGTCCGCACCGCAAAAAGTCCTTTCGAAAGAAGGGACTTTTTTTTTTCTCATAATTATCATTACTTTAGGATCGTAAAAAAACGTTGAACGCAGATCCTTCCGGTCCCCCGTTCCCTTTGGATTTTCGAGCAGGATGTGTGTGTGTGGGTTCGACCCGGGATTTTCGGGTGGATTTGCGTTACCCGGATTTTTGGCAGGGCATTAGACTTTGCATTAGGATTTACGGACAGGTCATTCGGGCTTTCCGGCAGCCGGTTTCCGCAAGCACGATCATCCGCCCATAGGCGCCATACTGGAAGCGGTATCGGGGCGCCGAAACGCCCTGCCCCGGTAAAGACTGGTTGAAGGCGGGGACATAAAGCAACCCGCTCTTGCTTGAATAAACACAACACTTGTACGGGCAGTGCATACGATCGGGCATTGGGGTTTGGGGGCAGGTCAATCCCCTTCGCGGAAGATAGTGATGTGTTGTGTCAAAATTTTTATGAAAATAATAATGGGCGAAAAGCAGACAGGTTGATGAATATAAACAAGTTGCCGGTAATGCTAACACACTTAACGACAGTTTTTAGTAATATAACAATAAGTTGTCTATTCGGACTACTTTTTGTATATTTGCACCATGACTAAAAAGCGTGAACTAATATTTTATAAGGACTATTTTCGGAACTTTTATAAATCGCAAACAAAAAAGGTTCAAACAAAGATTATTTGGACTTTTAGGATAATTGAAGATTTAGAAATGATTCCGGATATTTATTTTAAACATCTTGAAAGTACAGATGGATTATATGAGATACGCATTCAATTAGTTAGTGATATTTATAGGATTTTTTGCTTTTTCGATGACCAAAATGTAGTTGTTGTTGGTCATGGATTTCAAAAGAAAACACAAAAGACACCAATAAAAGAAATTGAGAAGGCACAAAAAATAAGGAAGGAGTATTTAGATGAAAAAAAGTAATTTCAAGACATTAGACCAGTTTATTGACGAAGAAATTGGTAAAAAGGGGACTAAAAAACGTGAAAAATTCGAAGCTGGATATGAAGCCTTCAAATTAGGAGTTCTAATTCAGCAAGCTCGACAAGAAAAGGGCATGACTCAAGAACAACTTGCAGACTTAGCTGGGACAAATAAATCGTATATCTCAAAATTAGAAAAAGACTTAAAAGATATTCGATTTTCGACTCTTCAGCGGATTATTACTGAAGGACTGGGTGGACACCTAGAAATCTCGATAAAATTTTAAGAGAAGGATTAGAAATAAAGCACATACCGGCAATAAACAGGACTCTGAGCGGTCTGCACAACCCAGTGAGGAGTACGTGTTGAACTACATCCTATTCGTTCTATGCACTTATTGGCCTGTTTTTGATTTTTGAAGAATGCTCCGTTCCCTGTTGAAACAGATTTCGGCGGGGATGATTTTTTTCATCCCCTTGTTTCCATGAACGTTGTTGGTGAAATGGACGATCCG
>DAIMEA010000356.1:0-4737 GCA_036725585.1 Prolixibacteraceae bacterium
CATACAGCCGTTGATCCAAAACCGGACCGAAATGGGGAACGTTGCCCGGATGATCAACGACTACCACATGAAAACCGGGGAGCTGGAAGCCAGCGAAAGTATCAAACGGCACATCATTGAACAGGCCCAGGTTGGGATCATTATTTCACAGCAACCCTCCGAAATCATCATTACCGCCAACCCTTATGCCTGCGATATGATCAATGCCCCCGAGGATGCCATCCTGGGCACCGTCCGCACCAACTTTTTACCCGAATTTACCAACGACCAGATGGACCCCCGGAAAACAACCCGGGGCGCCAAAGGAACCGAAAGCATCCTCAACAACGCACGGGGCGAGGAAATACCGGTTTTGCGCACCATCACCCATATGTTCATGGATGGGAAACAGGTCATTATGGAAACCTTCGTCGATTTGCGGGAAATCAAAGACCTGCAGGCAAAACTTGAGGAAGAAAAGAAAAAGATCAGCCTGGCCGTGAAAAATTCCGGACTAGCCTTTTGTGAGTACAATTTCCAGACCGACGAGATCATTCTTCCGGAAGAATGGGACTTTTTGCTGAAGGGCACGGCGAAAAGCAACGGGCAAAACCTTATCGACAAAATTGATCCATCGGACAGCCGGAAGGTTTTCGAACAATTCAACCTCCTCGCAAACGGGATGCGCGATACCCTAATGTCGGAATTCCGGGTGAACCATCCCGAACGAGGACCGATTTGGGTTAGCATATCCCTTCTCATTACAAAAAGGGAAAGCGATCGGAAACCCCGGGTCATGATCGGCCTGCTGGAAGACATTACCGAACGGATCAACCTGCAGCAGGAACTGATCAAAGCCAAGGAAAAAGCCGAGGAGTCGGATCGGATGAAATCGGCCTACCTGGGCAACATGAGCCACAAAATCCGCACGCCGCTCAATGCCATTGTCGGTTTTTCCAACCTGTTAACCGAAGAAGACCTGTCGCAGGAGGAAAAAAATAATTTCATCCATGTAATCCGGCACGATACCGAACAGGTCTTGCGCTTGATCGACGACATCATCAACATTGCCCGTATCGACGCCAATCAATTGTCTGTCAGCTCCAAAAAAGCAAACATCAACGGCATTTTCCACGAAGTAAGCGATTATTTCAAAGCCCATGAAAAAACTGACCGGATCAAGTTTTCGGTCAAAACCATGCTCCCCGACGGAAAGGATGTTCTGAACACCGATCCCGATAAACTGAAGGAAGTATTAACCCATCTGCTGAACAATGCCTTCAAATTTACGCAGGAAGGAGCCATCGACCTCGGCTATTTCGTGAATCCCGTGGAGAAAAAAATCATTCTCTATGTGAAGGATACGGGCATCGGAATCCCCGACGACAGCAAGGACAAAATCTTCAACCGCTTCTACCAGGTCAACCTGCTTTCGGAAGGAACGGGGCTGGGTTTAACCATTTGCAAAGGCTTGGTAGGGCTGATGAAAGGAAAACTCTACGTGGAATCGAAAATGGGCGAAGGATCGACCTTCTTTGTCGAGATCCCGTTTGAAGAGGCATAATAAGAACAGGTGATTTGTTCAACGGTGTCATTCCGAGTCCCCATCCCGGTTTCGGGAAAAATAATTTAATGACGTATGTTTGTTTTATGGTTTTAAACTACAAGATATAATAGCATGATATTTAAAAACTTAACAGAACGTCATTGTAAGGGAAGCGAAGCGACGAGGAATCCCTAAAATACAAGCAGATTTAACTACGTCGATTTTCAATTCTCCTCCTTTCCCGATGGCTATCGGGATCGAAATGACATGTAGAACGAATTCTGTCATAAGTAATCCCGAGGTCTATCGAGACGAGAAATCCCTTGAAACAAAAGATCTCTCTCTCCGCTGCACTCCGTTCGAGATGACACAAAAGTGAAGGTCTCTCCGCAAAGCGTATCATCCCGAGAGGAAGCCCATTATTATGGGCACATAACGCTATTAACACAAAGAACGAATTTGGACATTGGTCGAGGATATTCAAAAAAAAATTCAGGAACACTTTGAAATTTCAAAAACGATGTTTTCCTTTGCAGCAGAAATTTTGAAAAAATGAACAAACAAATGGTAAATAATTGGTGGTGGCGCTTTATTGATTTCCTCATTGGAAGTTGAGCGGGCTGCCCATGCATTGACCAGAAAAAGCATAGCAAAGGCTTGTCGGAACTTCCGGCAAGCCTTTTTTGTTTCAAAAAATCAACAAATCGAAAAAACAATACCATGAAAAAAATCAGCATCAAAACGAAAGTGACACGCTTATCGGGAAGTATAGCCGACCTGGTAACGCCCGTGAGCATCTACCTCCGGATGCGCGACCGCTATCCCAACACCATCCTGCTCGAGAGCAGCGACTACCATGGCTCGAGCAACAGCATGAGCTATATTTGCTTCGACGAAATTGGCCTTTTCGAAGTCAACAAGAGCATAATTACCCAAATGCTGCCCGGTGAAAAACCACAGCAAGAACCCGTTACTCATGAGCATACCGTTGCCGATCGTTTGCACCAGTTTCTCGAGGCGTTCGAAACTTCAACGCTTAAAGGAAAGGGGCTGGTCAACGGTTTGTGGGGCTATACAGCTTACGATGCCATTCGGTATTTCGAATCCATCGAGCTCAGGGAACGTCCCGGCAACGAAGCCGAAATTCCGGAAATGCGTTATGCCTTTCATCGTTATATCATTGCCATCAACCATTTTCACAACGATATTTCCCTCATCGAAAATCTGCTCGAAGGAGATGAAAGCAAGGCGAATGAGCTCAGTAACTTCCTGATCAATCAGAACGTGGTCACCTTTCGCTTCCATACCGAGGGGGAAGAAACATCCAATATCAGCGATGAGGAATACCGCCAGATGGTCGACGAAGGGAAGCGTCACTGCTTCCGGGGCGATGTGTTCCAGATTGTCCTCTCGCGTCGGTTCCGGCAAAAGTTTTCCGGCGATGAATTCAACGTGTACCGGGCGCTCCGGCGCATCAACCCCTCCCCTTACCTCTTTTATTTCGACTTCTGCAATTTCAAAATCTTTGGTTCTTCGCCCGAAGCACAGTTAATTGTCGGCCAAAACAAAGCCGTTATCAATCCCATTGCCGGAACGTTCCGGCGCACCGGCGACGACGAAAAAGACCGTCAGCTGGCCATTGACCTGTCGGCCGATAAAAAGGAGAACGCCGAACACGTGATGCTGGTCGACCTTGCCCGGAACGACCTTAGCCGGAATTCCTCCGATGTGCTCGTCGATAACTACCGCGAAGTTCAGTTCTATTCCCATGTATTGCACCTGGTTTCGGAAGTGAGCGGTCAACTGCAAGCGGGCACCAATACCATTAAAGTTTTTGGTGATACCTTTCCGGCCGGAACCCTTTCGGGAGCGCCCAAATTCAAAGTCATGGAAATCATCGACCGGCTCGAAAATGTTGCCCGTTCGTTCTACGGAGGGGCGATTGGCTTTATTGGTTTTAACGGCGACATCAACCATGCCATCACCATCCGGACCTTCCTGAGCAAGAACAATACACTCATCAGCCAGGCCGGAGCAGGTATCGTTTCGGAATCGAACCGGGAGAGTGAATTGCAGGAGGTGAACAACAAACTGGGAGCGCTGAAACATGCCATCCGGGAAGCCGAAAACATCAACACCGAACTTAGTTTTTAAACGAAACGATGGATTTGCCGATAATCCGCACAACCATGACAACCATGACAACTACGACAACTACGACAACTACGACAACAAAAATCCTTGTCCTCGACAATTACGACTCGTTCACCTACAACCTGGTGCATATTCTGAAAGAACTGACCCATCGTGAGGCCGTGGAGGTTTTTCGCAACGACCGGATTTCGCTCGACGAGGTGGATCGTTTTGACAAAATTGTTCTTTCCCCGGGCCCGGGTATCCCCGACGAGGCCGGCATCCTGAAATCTCTTATCGCCCGTTATGGAGCCAGCAAAAGCATTCTGGGTGTTTGCCTGGGCTGCCAGGCCATTGCCGAAGTATATGGCGGGCGGCTGATCAACCTGGACCGGGTGTATCACGGAGTGGCCACACCGGTGACCCTTCTCGATCCAAACGATCGCACTTTTCGCGGGCTCAACGGCAGCATCGAGGCGGGTCGTTACCACAGCTGGGTTGTCGATCCATCGTGCGTTCCGCCCGAGCTGGTCGTATCGGCAAGCGATACCGAGGGGCACATCATGGCCTTATACCATAAAACCTACGATGTCAGAGGCGTACAGTTTCACCCCGAGTCGGTACTGACGCCCGATGGAAAACAAATGATAAAAAACTTTCTAAACTTTTAAAAATGAAAAATATTCTGCAAAAGCTCATCGAACACCGTACGCTGACCCGGGAAGATGCAAAAAGAATCCTGAAAAACATTGCCGGCGAACAATACAACCGCTCCCAGGTTACCGCCTTTATGTCGATTTATATGATGCGCAGCATCACGCCCGAAGAGCTGGCTGGTTTTCGCGATGCATTGATCGATCTTTGTGTCCCGGTCGACCTTTCCGACTTTCAGACCATCGACTTATGCGGCACCGGGGGCGACGGGAAAGACACCTTCAATATTTCAACACTGTCGTCGCTGGTGGTGGCCGGGGCCGGATATCCGGTGGCCAAACCCGGCAATTACGGCGTATCGTCGGCCTGCGGATCGAGCAATGTGATGGAGTATTTCGGATACAAATTTACCAACGACGCCGATA
>DAIMEA010000357.1:0-4730 GCA_036725585.1 Prolixibacteraceae bacterium
CCCTGTTAATAATCAACTTTTTAAACTTTAAATTGACCTTTTGAGACAGCCCCTGCTCATTTACTCCCAGCTCCAACGGCGCGCTATCAACACCCTATGGTGAAGCCATAGGTTGAAGAACGCGAAAAATGAGAACCCAGCGCCAACGGCGCGCTATCGAGCATCTGTGCGTGTTGATACCAATCCGGAAAATGAATTCCTCCTGGATTTTCCTCCAAACAACCACCCATTTTTTCAGCATCTCCCGGTTTAGAATAAAATCGTACATTTGGAAAACCAAATCTAATCCGATACCATGTCGTCTGTTTACCAACCTTTAAAGGACAGGGAGCGCCTCGAAATACTCGATTTTTTGCGGGGTTTTGCCCTGCTGGGTATCCTGATGGTGAACCTCCCGCTGATGAATGCTCCCTTTACCTGCGAGATGAAGAATTTCATGATCTGGACCGACCCGATCAACAAAGCCTTTGCCTTCGTGATCAAATTCTTTTTCACCGGGAAGTTTTACCCGCTCTTTTCCATGCTTTTCGGGATCGGTTTTTATTTCTTCCTGAAAAAGTTCGATGAGGTGCGGAAACCCATTCTCCCCACCTACCGTTTCCGGCTGATGTGGCTTTTGCTTTTCGGGATCCTGCATGTGGTATTGTTGTGGTACGGCGATATACTGATCGTATATGCCCTGATGGGATTCGTGATGGTCTGGTTCCGGAAGAAATCGAACAAAACCCTGATAACCTGGGCTGTTTGTTTAATAACCCTGCCCGTTGTGTTGGTCGGTTTGCTGGTAGGCCTCTTTCAACTGGCCATGAACTACCCGGAAGTTGCCGGGCAAATCAACCAATCGCTCGAAACAGCCATGGCCCAGCTAACCGCGTTTACCCAAAAAGCACTGGAAACCTATCCCTCGGGCACATTCAGCGAAATTGTTTCCATCCGCCTGGAGGAATACCAGTCGATGATGGGATCTCTGATCATCTTTTTCCCCAATGTGCTGGCGTTTTTCCTGGTGGGAATAGTCCTCGGGAAAAAACGCGTTTTCACCGATTTGCTTGCCCGCCGCTCTTTTTTTGTAAAACTACTCCTCTGGTCGTTGCCTGTGGCCCTGGCGGGCAACCTGCTGCTGGCCATTACGGCATCGGATGTAAACTACAGCATGCTTACCCCGGGCATGTTATACAACCTGGCTGCTTCGTCGATTGGCGGCCCGGCCCTGACCCTGGTATACATTTCATCCCTGGTTCTTATATACCAAAATGGATTTTTCGGTAAACTGGCCGGGGCAATTGGCAAGACCGGGCGCATGGCCCTGACGAACTACCTGATGCAGTCGGTCATTTGCACCACCCTTTTCTTTTCTTACGGATTGGGGCTCTATGGGAAAGTCAACCTCTGGCAGGGAATGCTGCTTGTTTTGGCCGTTTACCTGGTCGAAGTGATCTGGAGCCATTTCTGGCTGAGCCATTTCCGCTTCGGCCCCATGGAATGGCTGTGGAGGACGCTCACCTACCGGAAAGCACAGTCGATGAAAAAAATAGCAGAATAACAACAAGCTCTTATTACTAAATCGATCTTTCATTTGCGGTCAAAGCTTCTTACCTTTGATTGATGCTATCGAAAACCTGCAAATGAAAGCTTTATGAGACAGCATTCCGAAAAACATTCCATCCTGCGAATTGCTCTGATTGCAGGGATTCTTGCCCTGAATCCTTATTCGTCCCGTTCACAAGGCATTAGCGCGATATGGGCCAACGAAGGGGGCGATAAGGTTGCCCGAGAAGAGCTGAGAATGGGCAAACCCAATGGCCGACCGGTCATCAACGCTGTTTGGGACGGATCGAAAATGACCCTGAAAGGAGCCCGGAACGAGGTGGTTAACTTCAACCTCATCCTGGAAGCAACTTCGCGGCAGGCTTCCGGGGTTGCCGTTCATTTCAGCGGGCTCACCTCTTCCAACGGGTTTGAAATCGGGTCGGTTGAAGCCAGTGGTGATGGCGTATTTAATTGGGTGGGCCGGAACATTGAGCTTTTTTATATCCGTTATCTCCCGATTAAAGGTCTGAGCTTGCTCGGTTACGAGAATTATTACGACGAGCGCCATGTCCCCGAACGCTTCCGAAGGCCCTGGACGGGCGAGGGCCGTGCTTCCGGCACCTGGGAAGACCGCCCCGACCACGATGCTTTTTATCCCGATATTGCCATACCTCTGGAACTGTTACCCGGGTTTTCCATTGCCCCCGGGACCAACCAGAGCATCTGGGTGGATGTATACATCCCCAAAACAGCTTCTGCAGGATTGTATTCGGGAACCATAACCATTACCGAGGATGCAGGCAGTACGCATTCCATTCCGGTTGATCTGACCGTTTACGATTTCTCGCTGCCCGACCTGCCCACAGCCAAGACGATGCTTTACTGGAGCGGAAACGACATCAACGAACGCTATTTCGGGATCGACGATGCCTGGGTGATGGAAAACCATGAAGCCTTAGCCAAACAAATCCAGGACCGGCATCTTCTCCTGGCCCATCGCCACAAGATTTCCCTGATTGGCGACGACAGCTGGATCAACTCGGATTACACCACCGAAGACCGCCCGGGAGCCTATTTTGCAGCCTGCCTGAACGGGAGTTTCTATAGCCCGGCCAACGGCTACGACGGGCCGGGCGTGAACACCGGAAACAACGTTTATTCGGTGGGCACCTACGGAAGCTGGCAGGACTGGAGCGACACCGAAACGGAAATGCGGGACCACTCCGACCGCTGGGCCAGATGGTTTGAGGAACACGCACCCGAAACCGATTACTTCCTTTACCTGATTGACGAATCGAACGATTATCCCCTGATCGAAAAATGGTCGAAGTGGCTGGCCCGTAATCCCGGCGCCGGAAAGGGGCTGAAATCGCTGGCAACCCTCTCCTTGCCCGATGCAGCCGAGCACACCCCTACCCTCTCCATTCCGGCATCGGCAGCGGGAATCGGCATTACCGGACAATGGGAAAACTATGCCCGCCAATACCGCGACAATCCTGAAAAAATGTTTTTCCTGTACAACGGCTCCAGGCCTGCCGCCGGATGTTTCATGACCGAAGACGACGGAGTGGCCTTACGCGTAAACGCCTGGATCCAGTTCAAAAAGCAGATCGACCGATGGTTTTACTGGCAATCGACCTACTACAACGACTTCCAGGGCGGAACCGGAAGAGTGGATTTGTTTACCACAGCCCACACATTTGGATCTTTTGATTCCAGGGATCCCGAAGCGGGAGAAACCGGATGGAACTATTCCAATGGCGACGGCGTGCTCTTTTACCCGGGTACCGACCGGATTTTTCCTGCCTCATCGTACCAGGTCAACGGCCCCTTTGCCAGTCTGCGGATGAAATACTGGAGGCGGGGATTGCAGGACCACGATTATCTAAGCCTTGCTGCTCAATCGGATCCCGATGCCGTGGCACGGATCGTTGAACAAATGATTCCGAAAGTGGTATGGGAAGTAGGCGTGGAAGATCCGGACGACCCGACCTGGATCCACACCGACATCAGTTGGCCGGTCAATCCCGATATCTGGGAGGCCGCCCGCGACTCGCTGGCAGCCATCATCCTCCGGAGCAGCCCTTCCAACCAGGTGGTAAAAAATCGTTTATCCGGATCAGAAGACCCTATTCTGTACAATTTTCCCAATCCCTTTTGCAGGTCAACCACCTTTGTATATTCCATTCCTGTACCGGGCCGCTATACGCTGAAAATATACGATTATACCGGCAGAGAAATGATCACCCTGCTTAACACTTTCATCGGTGCAGGAAGTTACTCGATAGAATGGAGTGGCGCAAGCGAGGATGGATTACAAGCCGGGAGCGGATTCTATTTCTGTGAATTAAAAAACGAATATGGCCACAAATGCATAAAAAAAATGTTGCTTTTACACTAAATTACAACCTATCTCAGGATATACCTATGACGTGTTTGTGCACATAGCTATGATTGTGCTGTTTATAAAAATCACCCGAAAACAGATTTTCTGGTTTCCGGCCATACAAAGGGCATACTTTTTTGAAGGAGCTGGCGTGGCCGGGATTGAATTATTTTCACTGAGTTCCGTCAGCTGAAGCTGACGGCAATTCATATTCCAACACTTATCATTCCCAGTCATCCATTTTACCCAAAACTATCAGCTAATCTGTTCCCAAATGTGCGATGTAAATGCCGGGTCAAAGGATTACTACCAGAGGATTTCGGGTTATCGGCACCTCGAAGGCAGCATATAACTCTATTTTCAGCGTTTCATCACCTTAACCCACTCCCCTTCCTTCTGAAGCAGATACAGCCCCTCCGGGTAAACGGAAAAATCGATCTGCAGTGTTCTCTTTCCGCCATTCCACAACTGAAGCAATTGCCCCATGCTGTTATACAAGCACAAAGGACCGGATCCGGGAAAAGATTTCTGCATCTCTACAGTCAGAAAAACAGAAACGGGATTAGGAAAGGCCCGGAATGAAAGGGGCAGTTTATAAACCGGTGCCTGGCCCCGGAATCCTTTTTGATCCGTATCGAGCAGGGTAGCCAGTCCGGCTTTGGTGATTTTTTCGGCCAGTTCCGGACTGTTGGCCGAGGCCCCGATGGTATCGGCCGATGAGTGGATGTGCGGATTTATTTCCCCAAACCAGGGATTCCCGTCGATCAACAGGATGGCCGGGATGTTTGCATCCTGGAACGTATTGTGATCGCTG
>DAIMEA010000358.1:0-387 GCA_036725585.1 Prolixibacteraceae bacterium
AGCCGTGGCCTAGTTCCGGCAGTCGGCCCTGACCGGCTACCGCTATGCCACCGTTCCCATTCCGGAACGCCCCTATCACGAAACCACGGTGGATTACGACCGGGTATGGATCCCCGACTCCACCGCCCAAGCCGTATGGGCCCGTTATTACGACCTCGAAAAGGGCGAGCCCTTTTTAAGCCGGAACGACGGCACACGGGTATACCATCTTTCGGAGATATCGTTCGACCGCCGGATTGGATACGACTGGTACGGATACTGGCCGGAAAAGGTTTTGGAGCAATATCCGGTATGGAAGACGCAAAGAGGTATAACCGCAAAGACGCAGGGGCGCAAAGACGAATAACCGCAAAGACGCAGAGACGCTAAGTCGTATAATCGCAGAGA
>DAIMEA010000358.1:487-4713 GCA_036725585.1 Prolixibacteraceae bacterium
GGTTGCAAAGACGAATAACCGCAAAGACGCAGAGACGCTAAGTCGTATAATCGCAGAGACGAAAGGTTGCAAAGACGAATAACCGCAAAGACGCAGAGACGCTAAGTCGTATAATCGCAAAGTCGCAGGTTCGTAGGGTCATATAGTCGCATGGTCGCATAGTCACAGAACACAAAAGGAATTTAAAAATCTCCTCCGTCACAGGCCGGTTCCCGGTCAAAAACACAGCATCTGCCCTTTTGCCGGGAAACAAAATTATTTCGTTATTTTGGCTTCCTGAAATGAAAATGGAAACATGCACAAGCTTTTGCCCGTCATTCTGCTCTGCGTCCTAATTGTTTCCCGGACGACTGCACAAAATGCCTTGTTCAGCCACCCGTCGGGTTTCTATACTTCTCCGTTTACCTTAACAATGGAAGTCCCTTCCCCGGAGTTCGACCTATGGTACACCATCGACGGCAGCAATCCGCAGCATGCGCCAGGCGCGAAAAACGGGGGTAAGAAAACCAGTTTTACGATCGATCCTGCATGGTCGAACGGCCGGGCCCAAACGCCCTGCTTCCTGGTCCGGGTATCGCTTTCCAAAGCGGGATCCGAACGATCGCTCCCCAGCACACAAACCTACATTTTCACCGGGGCTGTGATTAACCAGCGGCATCCCGGCGGGAACTGGCCCCTCCGCAGGGTAAACGATCAGGATATCGACCTGGAAATGGATCCCGATGTTACCGGCGACTATCGTTATAAAAACCAAATGGTCGGGTCGTTGACCGATATTCCTTCCTTTTCGATTGTTACCGATATGGAAAACCTTTTCGACCCTGCATCGGGTATTTATGTAAACGCTATGCAGGACGGGTTGGATTGGGAACGCTTTGCATCGGTCGAACTGATCGATCCATCAGGAAATAAGGGCTTCCGGGTCAACGCGGGTTTGAGAATCCGGGGAGGATGGAGCCGGCACGGCAACTACCCCAAACATGCCTTTCGCCTGTTTTTCCGGGAGGAATATGGAGCCGCCAAACTGGAATACCCGCTGTTCGGGGATGAAGGAGTAAGCGAGTTCGATAAAATCGATCTGCGGTGCGAACAAAACTATGCCTACAGCAACGGATACGGGAACAACACCTGTGTGCGGGAGGTTTTTTCGCGCGACACCCAGCGCGACATGGGTCAACCCTATACACGCAGTCGCTATTACCACCTGTACCTCAACGGAATGTACTGGGGGCTCTACCAAACACAGGAACGTTCCGAAGCCCGGTATGCCTCCGATTATTTTGGCGACAACACCGAAGATTACGACGTGATCAAAGTCGACGGAATGAACTATGTCATGCATGCTACCGACGGCACCCTCGAACCCTGGGAAAATCTTTACAATCTTTGCGATCAGGGCTTTAAGGACAACGCCCGTTATTTCGCCCTCGAAGGAAGGAATGCCCATGGATATCCGCTGTCAGGAAGCGAGATTCGGGTCAACATCGATAACCTCATCGATTACATGCTGGTTATTTTTTACACGGGCAATTTCGATGCGCCTATTTCGTCGTTCCGGGGCAACCGGGAACCGAATAACTTTTACTGCATCGACAATCACGATGATCGTTCGAAAGGCTTTGTTTTTTTTGCCCACGATTCGGAGCACAGCCTGATGGTGGACGCTTATTCTCCGGGGAAGGGCTTGTACGAGGACCGGGTGAACCTGCCCGTTTCGAAGCCTCCCCTGTCGGCCTTCACGCCCCAGTGGCTGCACATCAAACTATCGGAAAATGATGAATACCGGCAACGTTTTGCCGACCGGGTGTACCTTCACTTTTTCAACAACGGTGTTTTTACTCCTGAAAAAGCGCAGGAACGTTTCGAGAAACGGGCAGCGGAAGTCGAGATGGCCATCATTGCCGAATCGGCCCGCTGGGGCGATGCAAAAAGCGCTACACCCTATACGAAAGACGAACACTGGCTCCCCGAGATTGAGGATATTTACGAGCGCTTCTTCCCTTACCGGACCGACATTGTGATCGATCAACTGATCGAGGCCGGTCTGTTCAACACGATTCCGGCCCCCGAATTCAAAAGAGATCAACAGAAAATAACAACCGACTACTGCACCTTTGAAGAAAGCATTGAAATCGTCGTTACCTCATCGGCATCCGACGGGGAAGTGTACATTACCCGCGACGGACATGACCCCCGGAACATCGGAGGGGGTTTGTATCCCCAGGCGCAGAAAGTGTACAACGGCTTTTCGATGGTCCAGCGCCGATCGACAATTATTAAAGCACGGGTAAAAAAAGGCAATTCGTGGAGCCCTTTGCACACCCTCCATCTGCTTCAGAACAACGAAGATCTTTCAGAGTTGAAGATTACGGAACTCAACTATCATCCCACCGACTCCATCATCGGCAGCGACACCATTCCGGGCGAATCGTTTGAGTTCGTCGAACTGAAAAACATCGGGGGAAATTCGATCAACCTCACCGGCCTTTGGTTTAAGACAGCCATCGATTATGCATTCCCCGACCGTGCCATTCTGGCTCCGAAAAGCTTCTGTGTCCTTGCTTCGAAACCAAAATGGTTTTACAAACGCTACGGAAAAGTGGCCTCGGGCAACTATCGGAAGAATTTTTCGAATGCCGGTGAGGAAGTCATTCTGGTCAATTCGAAAGGAAACGAACTAATTCGCTTCACCTATTCCGATACCCATCCCTGGTATCCCGCAACCGACGGGGAAGGCTACACGCTATCTTCGGTCGAACGCTACCCGATATGGGGCATCCCGGCTTCTTATGGTTACTGGAAAGCATCGAGCGTAATAAACGGCTCACCTTTTACCGACGATCCGGGAATCCCCGACGGAATACGGTTGAACAGGGACGATCTGTCGGATATATCCGTTTATCCAAACCCGACAAAGGGTGGGGTATGGATCGAGTGCAGAGACAAGGACACCGAAGCCTTTGCAGAGATCCGGAACCTGGCGGGGCAGAAAATCGCTGGCGGTCCATTCACCGGAACGGTCTTTTTCGATCTGAAGGAATTGGGTGCCCAACCCGGCATGCTGCTGTTCCGGACCCGATATAAGGGAAGCATCGAAAACCGAAAAATTCTTTTCCGCCCTTAGCTTTTCGAATCCAAATTTTTCTGCACAAGACATTCAGCAATAGGGCAAAAAAGGAATCATTGCGGGAAGTAAATTACGATTATACACCGTCAGCGTAAAACGAACGAAATAAAGTCGGTATTTTTATTCCCGAAAAAAATTTTTGGGGCAGTCAGCTTCTGATAAAAATATAACAACCAATAAATCAACTGCAAAATGGATTTGAATTTTGTCGACATAAATAAAAAACTTTGGAATAAAAAAACAGAAATTCATTACGATTCTGATTTTTATGATGTTGACTCTTTCATTAAAGGGAAAGATTCGCTCAATATCCTTGAAAAGGAATTATTGGGTGAGGTGAAAAACAAAAAGATTTTGCATCTGCAATGCCATTTCGGGCTAGACACTATATCGTTATCCAGACAGGGCGCTTTGGCTACCGGTGTCGATTTTTCAGAAAAGGCCATTGAAAAAGCGCAAAAGTTGAACGAGCATTTGGGCACTAATGCAAAATTTGTCTTGTCGGACATTTACAAGCTTCCTGAAAACCTGAACGAAAAATTTGATATTGTTTTCACCTCCTACGGTGTCGTAGGTTGGTTGCCCGATATGAAAAAATGGGCCGATGTTATCACCCAATTTTTAAAACCTGGCGGAGATTTTATCCTGGTGGAGTTTCACCCGGTAATATGGATGTTTCGTTATGATTTTCAGCAGATCGAATTTAACTACATGGATTCGGCCCCGATTGTTGAAGAATTGGAAGGCACCTATACCGACAGGGAAGCTCCAATTAAAGAAAAATCGGTTTGCTGGAATCACGGACTGGCTAAGGTTATTGATTCACTAATCAAAGCAGGATTAACCCTTACCGACTTTAAAGAATACAGTTATTCGCCCTACAATTGTTTTTATAACACCATAAAAACGCTTAATGGAAATTATCAAATAAAAGGATTGGAAGATAAGATCCCGATGGTATATTCAATCAAAGCTAAAAAATAAAAACCTCCCTCCGGAATAGGGTTTCCGACAGACCTCCGTCGTGCTTCATACTCGAAAAATCTGGTAATTCAAGAGTCCGATATGTGCCTGGTATTTCTAATATTTGGCAATCCAT
>DAIMEA010000359.1:0-4702 GCA_036725585.1 Prolixibacteraceae bacterium
GATGTTGAAATACAGACCATGAAGAATTATATCAATCTACAGCAGCTTCGTTTTCCGGGGCATTTCGATTACCGCATCAACGTGGGACCGGAACTGGATCCCGAAGTGGTTCTCGTTCCGACCATGCTGGTTCAACCCTTTGTCGAAAATGCCATCGAACATGGTTTTAATGGGAATCTGTATCCCGGTATGATTGAAATTACCTGGACCTTAAACGGATCGGAACTGTTGATCGAAATCGACGACAACGGGGTGGGGCTGGTATATCGGGAAAAAGCCCATCGCCGGCATCACGAGTCCTTTGCCATTCCTGCGGTGCAGAAGCGTTTGCGAATGATCCATAAAAGAAATAAGTTTCTGTTCGAAGTCCGGGATAAAGCCCGGATCGATCCGAAAGCCATGGGAACAAACGTGCTTTTTTCCCTGCCTTATGTAACACAAAATGACGATGAATCATGCTGAAAACGCTTATTGTCGATGATGAATGGCCCGTGCGGCAAATGCTTACCACCCTGGCCGGAACCTATTGCGACGGAATCTCGGTTGTTGGTACGGCCGATTCGGTTGCAACTGCATTGCAGGAAATTTCCCGGGAAACGCCCGATCTGATCCTTCTTGATGTTGGACTGCCCGACGGATCGGGTTTTGATCTGCTCGAACAGTTGGGGGAAAAAGCGCCCATGGTCGTTTTCATTACAGCCTACGATGAATTTGCGATCCGGGCTTTCCGGTTCAGCGCCGTCGATTACCTTATGAAACCGGTTAATACCGAAGAATTGCAAAAAGCCGTTGCAAAATGCAGAGAGCGAAAGGAACGCGAGGACCTGAATGCTCAGTTGAAAGTTCTCGTTCAGAATTTTAACGATCCAACCGGTGAGAACAAAAAGATCATTCTTAAAACAGCCGAATGTATCCACATTGTGAAAGTGAGTGAAATAATCCGTTGTGAAGCCGACCATAATTACACGGAGTTCTACCTGGTCGATTCCAAGAAGATTCTGGTATCCAAATCGCTGCGTGAGTACGATGAACTTCTTTCCGGGTATGGGTTTTTCCGTTCACACCAATCGCACCTGATCAACATCAACCACATACGCCGTTTCGAAAAAGCCGATGGTGGCGAACTGGTTATGGCCGATGAAAGCAGGGTGCCGGTAGCGAAGCGTAAACGGGAAGAATTGCTTCAGCTCTTTAATCAGTTATAGAATTGATCACGAATGTCGCGGTTAAAGGGCAGATTGTTTTGCTTGCCGTGTTAAAAGGATTTTAATGACACCCGATGTGAGAAACTGTCATAAGCCACCTCAGGGATGCAGTCTGTTCCTTATTTGAGTTTCTTAAAGTTTATATAAAACGAAGAAGTGTTGCGATAATCCGTCGATACATAATTTGTTCCATCATAATTGAGCCGTGTAAAAGTAAGATTCTGTCCAATGTCTTCACCTTCAATTCTGTACGTAATGTAAGATACGTTCTCATGCGAACAGGGAGGACTGATGGCCGGAATATTTTTTGCTTCTACCGAAAACTCCAACACATCGTCCCCATTATTATGCATATAATAGCCCCTGAATTTTTCCATCATCCAGCAAGATGAAGAAAGCGTACCCTCCATGATTCTGATTGTTCTCATATCATACACCGGATCATAAGATTCCTCCTTATATTGAAAACTTCTTCCTGTCCATTTGATGGTGTTTTCAGCACTCGAATTGCATTCAAAAAAGAAATATTTCGTTGTTGTAGTTGTACCATTGTCAAGGTGATGTGTGTCACCGTATGCAAGATCGGCCTCAACCTTTTGGAAGGATGTCAGAAGATCGGAAAAATCGTTTTCTGTAACGGTAATTGAGCGCGATATTTGGCTAACCAATTTGCCTTTGTCGTTATACAGCTCAAATTTAACAGGGTAGTTACCCGGTGAATTCCAATTATATGCGTAAACCACAGAGCCATTTCTGATCGACATTTTTTCCTTTTCCTCTGTTCCGTCATTTCTTTTTAGGGTCATCATTATTTCATACGTATCGGGAATTCCGGAAGGAACAAGGAGGGTGAATTTAAGATTGGTGCAAACATCGGCTTGGTTGTCAATTATTTCTTCGGTATCTCTGTTTATTATCGTCAATTCAATTTCACCGCCTCCTATTTTTGCAACCGCATCAGCGATTCCAATGAGACGATTACTCTTTTCGTCGAAGGCCATGACCAGAATTGTGTAGGTGCCATTTTGTTTGTACGTGTGTTTTGCAGAAGCTTTATTCTTATTAACCGTAAAACCCGTATCATCACCAAAGTTCCATTCGAACCGGGTCTTGGCCGGCGGATCGTTCAATGTAACTTCCCAAGTGTACTCTTTATTTATTTCACCACTCATTTCTTTGGGATCGATCGAAATGGTTGATAAGTTGACCCATTTAAAGTCGATCCATTCCTCTGAAGGTGTGGAGTTGCTTTGAAAAGCGGGTTTATGGGCATAGAGGCCAATGGTTTTATTGGATAAATCAAGGCTGTTGATGTTAATGTCCACAAAATTTTTATTGCGACCCGATTCAATCCAGGTATCATCAATACGGACCCACAGGTTGGTGGGAATCGCTTTATTTTGTACATCGCTTGCTTCACAGGATAACCGGATCTGCTCGATTTCTTGGGTTAGGGGTATGGAAAAAAGATAATCTTTTTTGAATTCTTTCAAACTTGTTGTTGTTTCGTCGGGAGTACCCAAATGGAAGGTAACCTGGTAATCAACAGTAGGGAAAAAACCATCGCCAACTGTTTCGTTCTCCATTTTTCGCCAGTGTTCTGCCAGTTTTTTCCAGTCGAGCATCTGTTGGTACCCGAGACATACAAAGCGTTCGTATAAAATTCCATCGGGATCGTCAGCCGTTTCTCCGCTGTAATACGACAAGAGGCCGCCCGGCATAAGTTTTGCCGTTCGTTTCATGCCGGCGAAATTGGGATCGTACAGAACCAGTGTATTGTCTGTTTGATTAATGGCCGTGATAAGCACGGCATGAAGACCGTTATAATCCGTCCCGGGAGCAATATGGGTATAAATGGGTTTACGCGCGATCAGCAACTGGGCCCGTGCTGTCTGGTAGGCTATTTGGGAATAATAACTAAAGAAGTCGTCATATTCGGCTTCCACACCCATTTCTTCCATGGCAGCACTGTATTCCAGAAAGGCTTTCTCGGAACCATCAATTTTTTCAGCAACCCTTTGAATGTCTGATGATAATCGTATTCCTAACGTATTATCCTGCCAAAACAGGGTGTCGAGATCATACAGGTTCTTCAACCCTTCGGCATTTGCCCATTGTTTATAATCAAAGTAGAACAGAGCAGAAAGTACCATGCCGGCGCAATTCCCATCGGGCGTGATTACAGAACCCCAATTGTCGAATTCCCAGCCGTCTGTGCCGGCAACAAACCCTGATTCAATGATATCGTGATTCTCAAGGACGGCCTTTTTACAAGTACCCACAACAATGTCGGCATATTCTTTTACGTCGAATTCGGGTATCGATTTGAGATCTTCTTCAAAGGTTATTTGCGAAAAATTCCGCGAAGCAAGCAAGATGGAATTTTCATTGTACCCTACAATGGGCATCGGATCGAACGATTTTGTTGCTTTGTTGTAGGTGAACGCAATAGGAATTTGATCTTCTTTGGTGCTTACCGGAATTTTGATAAAAATGGCATCCTCAGCGTGCACTCCTTCGTTGCTAATGCGCAATCGTTCGGGTATAATAATAAAATCTCTGCTGATCCTTATATTGGGTAATTCACCCGATTCAATGGTAAAATTCATCATGGAGCCGGTATAATTATCATTGACAAATAGTTCCAACCCTGAAAAGGCCGATTGCTCATCCGTGATTATTATCTTTCGGTTGGACGCTGATATATATCCATTGCCGATTTCGGTAAAGTTTCCTTCGTTTGGATCATCATCGTTGTTAAAAGAATTACACCCACAGAGGCTTACTACGATCAGGAAAATAAATACGTCAAAATTTTTTAATGCCATAATTTCTTATTGAAAATAATTATTGCAATATAAAATTTTTTCAAATTCCTGATAGCAATTTTTTCTTGCCGAATAGAAAATCCACATAACCGAATATTCATTCGCCCAAAAACCTGAGTAGCTTTCTGCTTACCTTGTGTGTGAAAAAGCATTTGTAATGAATACTGAAAAAGCAACCCGAAAGGTTCAGGTTAAAGCAAGCGGCGATATTTATTTTATCGATACCGACCGGGTTATTTTTATGAAAGCTGACGGGTGTGGGTCGCTTGTAACCGAATTGGATCATAAAACATGGGCAATCGCTTTGACTATTGATGAGCTCGAACAGGTATTGAAGGACGAGCACTTCTGGCGGACCGACAACGATCATCTGATTAACCTGAATTACCTGAGCCGCATTCCTTCAACGAATGGTGAACTATTTCTGAAAAACATTGACTATTCGATTCCTGTAAAAATGAAACGCCTGAAAATATTACGGGATGCTATTGAAAATTTATAAAACCAAAAAAAGAAGATATGAAACGATTCATTTACATTGGAACATTTGCCCTGATAACAGTTTTGCTGTTTAACGGGTGCAAAGAAGACGATCCCTATTGGGACCCGAACAAGTATGTCGTTATTATTATGGACAGCAATAACAATGCGTATGATTTTGTGTTGGGT
>DAIMEA010000360.1:0-4656 GCA_036725585.1 Prolixibacteraceae bacterium
TTCCCGGGAAGGGGCCAAAGTTCTTCCCGATCGTAGATGTTTAATTCCAGTCGTACGCTGTCGAAGAGCGAAAAGGATGATGCAAGATTCTGTTCGGTTTGTTCCGGGGTGAAGCGTCGGTACACATGCGAATAGCCCGGTTCCCATACATGGAACATCAGTTCCTCCCCGGCATTAAGGATCATGGAAAAGCTTCCGTCGCTATCGTTCGAACGGGTAAAATACTTAATCCGGCCCAACACGGGGTCGCTTACCAACAGGTTGGCGCTCAGAGGATTTCGATCGACCGGATCCCGGACAGTTCCCTGGACGACAATGGTTTTTTCGGGGACAAATGCGTTGTTAAGCGGAAAACGGTACAGGGTGCATTCCGGTCGCTTGTCGGTTCCTTTATTCTGGAGAAAATATATGAAGCCGTCGTTGGGGCAATATACCGGGCAAAGTTCACTAAACCGCGTATTCAGGGTATCGATGGCCTTGGGCAGGTACCAGTGGATATCGCCCAGTCGTTTTGCCCAGTATAGTTGCCATTTATCCTTTTCGTTGTCGATACGCGCATAAAGGATTGTGTGGTTATCGTTGGCCATTTTGACGGTAGTCAGGCCGCCGTTATTGACAATCGTGTTGACTTTTTGCGGCAAAAGCCAGTTCGTCGAAGAAGAATCGAGTTCTGTGTTCCACAATTCGTGGGTGTCGAATAGTTCGAGTCTTTTCTGTACGGCAGGTCGGGTGAAAAACAACGTGCGCCGGTTACCCGATAGGGTGGGGCTGCTTTCGTTTTCAGGCGAGTTCACCGGCTCACCCAGGTTCACCGGTTCGCCGCAGATTCCATCGTGAAACGAACAGCAATACAGGTCGGTGCCCCCGAAGCTGTCGTCGAAATTGGCGGCAAAAAAGAGATTTTTCCCATCATGGTCGATGAACGGCGCCTCGACGATGGTTTCGGGTTTCATTTTTTGGTTAAGCGATTCGACCGGGTTGGCGGCCCCCCAACTGCTTTCCAGGTAGGGGCGATACAACTTTTTTACCCGTATTGGCTCCTTTTTGGGGGCATCAATAACGATCATCCGCAGTCCATCGGGGCTAAGGGCAAAGCTCACCGGATTTTCGACCCCGAGGAGTTTCACTTCTTCTCCGGAAATTTTTTGGGAAAAGAGCGAAGCAGGAAGGGCCAGGAAACAAAAAAGGAAGATCCATTTATTCATTTCAGATGGGTTGAAAGGTATAGGTCAGGATGAATTGTTGGGAATGGTCGAGCTTCCCATCGGCCAGATGAAAACACCAGGCCAGTTTGCCGGATATTTTTTTGTGACGAAAGGGAAGCAGGTAAAGGTCGGTTCTCCAGTACGTCCGGGTGTTTCGATAAAACGGATCACCGTGCGAAAAGGTAAGGGGAGCCCCTGTTTTAAACCGGGAAGTAATACCAAATCCTTTGTTTTCCAGTTCGATTACTGCGTAAAATGCTGCGGCGGGTTCAAAGGCAGAACCCTTCCCCCGGTTTCGGAAAAGAGAGGCCAGGGCGCCCGCTTTTATCCGGAACAGATCGATGGGTACGTGGCTCGAAAAATCGTAAGCCGTCAGGAAACAGCCCCCCAGGTAATCGTTGATAAAATCGCCGGGCAAACGTTGAAAATTCGGGCGATCGTGGAACAAAAGCGCGTGTCCTTCCAGCCGAAGGTCGCCCCAATGGGCCGAGGCCGCCCATCCGGCCAAAAACTGTTCCCGATGCAGGGAATCAATCCGACTTTGCCAGTCGACCCATAGGTTGAATGAAAAACGGGAAGAGGCATAAAGCAGCGACAGCCCTTCGAGGGTGGACTGGTAATAGGTTTCTTTTTCCGAAATCAGGGCAGACGGAAAGGGCAGGGTGCGGTTCCGGGGAAATGCGCCCATCAAAAAATTCCACTTCTCCGACCGGAAAGAATAGTAGAGAAGGGGAGCGGGCTTTGTTTCCAGGGCCGGAGCACCAAAGGCATAATAATAGCTGAAACCGGCCCGAACCAAATGGATCGTGTCGATGCTGGGCCCTGCATCGACCGATAACCGGCTGCCCAGAAGAGTTTCCGGTAAACTGTATCCGCTGAAAAATTCACGGTTGTCGGCAATTCCCTGAAACTCCCATCCATATTCGACGCGTTGCCCCGAAACGTGCATCCCCACGAACAACAAAAATCCGAAACAGAAAATTCTTTTCTTCATGCAAAAGGTTTATCTTCATCCGTAACCAAATCAACAATCCTTTTACTAGATTTACCGCTAAATTAACCAAACAGGATGAAAAATTATATTCAATCTCAAAAATCGAATCTTTTTTTTCTGATTGGCTTGCTGGTTTATACCGGGCTGAACCTGTTTTCGGCCTTTACCCTGGAGCTTCATTTCGATGAAGCCTATTACTGGATCTATTCGCAACACCCGGCATTGGGGTATTTCGACCATCCCCCCCTGATCTCCTGGATGATTTTTGCTGGTCAGGCCCTTCTGGATCATGAATTGGGTGTGCGGCTTCTCTCGGTTGTTTTCTCTACAGTGGCGCTACTCTTTTTATGGAAGACGATCAAAACCTATGCGCCCGATGCCCTGTTGTTTTGGAGTCTTTTTTATTCCTTTGTCCTTTTCCATCCTTTTGGTTTTCTCGCAACACCCGATTCTCCGCTGCTAGCTTTTTCCATCCTGTTTTTTTATTTCTACCGACGGTTGCTTTGCCGGATCAGTTTCCAAAATATTGTGCTGCTTGCCTTTCTGGTTGGCTTGATGATTTACTCGAAATATCATGCCTTTGTGCTTCTGTTTTTTGTTTTACTGGCCAACTATCGCATCATGCGAAAACCCTGGTTTTGGATGGTTGTCCTCCTTGTTTTGGTATACCTGTTGCCGCATTTTTTCTGGCAACTCGAGCACCACTTTCCCAGTTTACGCTACCATTTGCACGACAGTCATCAAACGGGCTATCGACCGGGCGTAACCCTGAATTATCTGCTGGCTTTGTTCCTGCTTACCGGCCCCTGGCTGGGCTGGCTTTTTTTACTGATTCTTTTAAAGGATAAGCCGGACAACGAATGGGAAAAAGCGCTCAAATATTCGGGCATAGGGGTGATCGGATTCTTTTTTCTGGCCACCTTCGCCGGTGATTTTGAAGGACACTGGATCCTGCTGTCGCTGATTCCCCTGTTTGTATTATCGTTCAAATTTCTGGTACAGAAACCCGCTTGGCAAAAATGGGTTCGAATATCCGGGCTGATCAGCTTTTCGGTCATGTTGCTCATTCGCATTGTGGCGCTTCTTCCTGTGAAAGAGAAAATCGTTTTTTTGCATGCCTTTTCGGGATATCGCGACGAAGCCTCACTTATCCGGCAGGCGGCTGATGGATGTCCTGTGGCTTTTCAGGACAATTGGCCTGCAGCAGCCCGGTATGGATGGTATACCCGAAACCGGGATGTTGCCTGTCTGAACTCGGGCCAGTACCGGCAAACACAGTTCGACCTGCTCAATTCCGATGAAAAATTAACCGGTCAAACGGTTCTTGTCCTTACAACCGACAGCACCCAGTTTTCCGAAGCCATCGTTCTGAGGACGCCAAGAACAAAGTACTATGGCAAAAAAATCGACGATTTTGTCAGCTATTATGACCTACGTTTCACGAAACCGGTCGTTGCGCAAAAAGAGGGGTATTTATCTTTTCAGACCACCCTGGTCAATCCTTACGAAGACAGCATCCGTTTGGGTTTGTTATACGGGCATCCTGCCTTTTTTGCTTTATATCAACGAAATCGGGGGCGTTGGGAACAACTTTCCCAATGGGCTGTCGATTCGGTGTTGCTTGCACCGTTGGATACGATTGCCCTAAGCGGAAAGCTGGAAACCGATTCGATTCCGAGCCATGCTGCTTGTTTTATGATGCTGAAAATGGATCCGTTAAAAGCCCTGCCCCCTCGTTTTCCCATTAACCTTTCCGAAAAACAATAAAGAAGCGATTTTGCAGGCAAGAAGAAAAAGCAGGCCGGACGTTTATTTCCGGGATTCCAAAAATTGCTGAAAGCGTTCCGGACTGGTTGAACTGATGAGGTCGACTCCGCTGGTGATCATTACATCCCAGATGTTTTCCTCGTCGGGGCAATTGTACACCCTGACTTTTTTGCCCTGTTCATGGGTTTTCTGGATGATGTCTTTCAACTTCATGAATTCGTCGAAGGGCATTTTCCCAACGCCGTTCCAGCTGATTTCTTTTTCGAAATCGATACCGATAAGGGGCATTACGCGGTTATCGTATTTTTTCTCCAGGTCGGCAACTGTGCCCTGGGCTGTGGCAAAACAAACCCGTTCCTGCTGAAAGGTACGCATAGGAGCATTCCCGACAAATACGATCTTCAGCTTTCCATCGTGCCATTCAGGGCCGGTGCGGTAGGTGAGGATTTCGTGGTAGGGACTGAGTTGTTCCCATATTTTTTTGTAGGTTTTTTTCGGGTCAAATTTGATGTTCAGGAACAGATACATCTCATCGTCGTATTGCTCGTGCACTTTCCCCTGATTCTTTTTATACTGGCTGTAAATGGGCAACAAATAGGAATTTCGGAGCGTCGGCAAATTGTGATTGGCGCTGTCGGGCATATTGCTGGTCACATATACTTCGCCATAAATGTACATGATCTGGGCTTC
>DAIMEA010000361.1:0-4654 GCA_036725585.1 Prolixibacteraceae bacterium
ACCGTCACGATTCGCGAAGCTGCACCATCGGCAGAAACAGTTATCGTGGCTGTACGTTCACTTGTAGTTGGGTTGGCTTCAGTTGTTATCGTTACTGTACCATCGCCTGCTCCCGAGGTCGGGTTAACGGTCAGCCAGTCCTGGTTGGATGAAAGCGTCCAGCTGGTGTTCGATGTAATGGTAAGGGTTGCTGTACCTCCTCCTTCAGCCCCGATTTCAGGGATTGTAGCCGGAATAGTAACTGTAGCTGCGGCTGCTACTTGTGTAAGGGGTATGGATTGCGATGTCACCCCTTCGCCCGAAACGGTTATCGTGGCCGTTCGGTCTGTTGTTGCCGTATTGGCTTCAACCGTAACAGTTATTGTACCATTATCCGATCCGGAGGCAGGCTCTACGGTGAGCCAGCTTTGATCGGACGAAAGCGTCCAGCTGGTATTCGACGTTATGGTAAAAGCTGCCGTGCCGCCTCCCTCATCCCCGATTTCGAGGGTAGAATGTGAGACGGTAAGTGTTGGTGTAGGCGCTGCCTGTGTGATTGCTTTTGTTGTTTTAATCCCGTTGGTTAGCCGAAGCATTGTGGCAATTACTGGTGACTCTTCTGAAATAGAAGAAAGATGTGTCGATTTATCCATGGGGTTTTGCCGGAATGCTTTTATGTTTTGAAACGGGATGGTGTCGTCGAAAGTAGCCCCTGCCCTGAATTCATTGCTTTCGGGCAGGAAGGTAAACGACAAGAGGCTGTTTTCGACAATCACCAGGATCAGCCCGTCGACCATGTCAACTAAGTTGCCAAACGTTTCGGAAAATGCCTGCACATTGGCAATCTTTTGTTTCACCCTAAGCTTTTCCGATAGCAATGTTGTATAGGTTGAGTTGGAAAGGTCGTTGTATGCCGAAAGCCAGGTGCCTTCTTCATTGGTGGTACAGATTATTGTAAAATCCCCGTCATTTCGGATGCCTGCTACATTTCCACCTAAATTGAAGGTGTTCACAAACTGGGGATCGCTTATCGATTCAACATAAAACATGGAAAGCCCTTCGCTGGTGGCAACAAAGAGGCCATTCCCGTTTTCAGTTTTATATATATCCAATACAGTCCCTTCAAGGGGCGTACTTGAGTAACGCACCCGGGGCCAGTATTCATCCGGGCCTTCATTTGTGTGTAATGAGAATATTTCGAAGGCAGCGCCCGCGGCAAAACAGCATTCAGGGCCAAATGCCAGTTCGATATGCTGTGCCCCGATTGTATGGAACCGATAATATCCTTCCGGATTGCCCAGGTTGTCAAGGTCAACAATTTTTATTGTAGAGAAATCCTCATAAAGGAAGCACTGATTATCATCTTCCTTAATAAATACCTGGGAAACCCCTGGGTAATTACCGGTGCTCACCAGTTCTGTTTCTTCCGGATCGTCGAACCGGTAGGTAAAAACATCCCCCAGGTCGTCGGCAACCACCATTACATGGTCGCTGATATCCTGGTCGACCACCACACGCGGGCAGATTAACCCTCCCGAGAGAAGCATATTTCCGGGATTGGATACTTCGATCGTGCCGAATTTCCCGTCGTTGGTGTAGTAAATTTTTCCGTTTGAAATCCCCTGTAAATCAAGAAACATTTCCTGGGCGTTCAGGTTAAAGGCTTTTTGTCCGATAACCTGCGGGCCAACACCCGGTAATCCCGACACATTAATCGCTGTAACCGTACTGTTGTTACGGGCATAAATCCGGCTATCCTTGTAAATCATTTCGACTACATCATACGATGAGAAAATGGGTTCTTCGAATACAACCGAGTAATCGGAACGGCGAATTACCATAAGTCCGTCGTTTCCAAAATCGCTATATTGGCCGGCGAAAATATATTCGTCATTAAAAACCACCGATGAAATGTTGGTAATATCCTTCGAAAACGATTTAAAAGGATTTCCTTTATCCTCGGTATTCACTTTTACCAGTTTTTTGGTTCCGTTAAAATCACCGGCTACATAAATCAGGTTGTTGTCGACGGCAAAATCGTATATAACCGTGTTATCAGGAATATACGAAGCAATCGGGTCGTTATTGTTCGGGCCCGAGGTCCAGTCGAAAATATGGATGGCAATCATGTCGAGAAAGCGTTCCTCCATCTCAGCTACATAGAGGTAGCCGTTTTTTAGTACGATCCGGGATATACCGTAAATATCCGAAAGCGCATTAAGGTTGTAGTGTTCAGGCTCTTCATCTTCTCCCGGCTGAAAAGTTGTAACCGTTGTTTTGTTGCCTGCCGGGAATACAAAATAGCAACAGGCGAGCCGTCCGTTATCATACGTCATGCTTTTGGCTTCGTCCCGTACAATAACCGAAGATAGTACCGTAACCGGGCTGTCGAGTTTTGCGGTAAGGATCCGGTTCGACACGGAAATAAATACATTGCCGTTCCCGTCGTCGGCCGCAGAGTTGCTCCATCCGCCAATGACTCCTTTAATTTCGGTGATTTCTTCGGGTAGTTCGCCAATGGTTCCGTTCAGGCTTTGGTTTTCGCCTGCTGTTTTCCCAATTATTCCTGTCAGAAGGAGAAGAAAAACAATGAATGTACTGATTGTTTTCATCGTGTAATTTTTTGAGTTTATAATTTCATTTCAAATTGTATTTGTGTGCTGATAACCTGAGCAATATTAAACCGGAAAAACCAAAAGGGCAGACAATAAACCGACAGGATATACGACAAAAACGACATTCAGGGAAAAATATTCGTATTTTTACAGAACCCGATCATCTCCTTTTACTTGAACCAATTATGAGAAGCTGTCACATGTCGGAATATCTTATAGCGGGTTTTCTATTCGCAGCAAGTTCTGTTTATGCCCGGTCATCTCCCATCGACAGTTTGAAAAACCTTCTCGAAGGTGATCTTTCTGATTCGACCCGGATGGAAATCTATAATGAAATAGGAGAAATTTCATTTCGGAATAATTACGACGAATCGCTTGAATATTCTCAGAAAGCATTGCAAATAGCGGAAAAAAACGGATATATAGAACGCGTTATTGAATTCAGAAAAAATGTGGGCGACACCTACCGGAACATGGGAGATTACCGCCTGGCTGAACAATACTTCTCAAAAAACCTTGAGGATGCAAAAAATGGGCACGATACCCTTGTACTTCGCGGGGCATTCCAGAATCTGGGGGGAGTGTACATAAACCTGGCCCGGTTCGATACGGCAATCTATTTTCTTACCGAAGCGGCCAATCTGGCCAAAGCCACCAACGATAAAGCGGGCGTTGCCGGAATTTATGCAAATATCGGACTGGCACTGGTTTCGAATAATGAAACTGAAAAGGCGCTTGGGTACTTACAACAATCCCTGAAAATGTATGAAGAATTGGGGAATACGGTACAAATTGCCGGTGGTAACCTTCGGATTGCACGTGTGTACCTGAACCTGAAGGATAACGAAACAGCCCTGAAATATGGTTTACTTGCCCTTGAAAATGCCCGGAAGGCTGGCCATAAGGCCATGCTGGCCACGGCATACAGCGAAGTGTCGACAACATACCTGAACCTTGGCCGCCTGGATGAAGCAATGGAGTTGACGAAAAAATCGCTGGCCATAAAAATGGATATGGGCAATAAACGGGGGATTGCTTCCTGCCTGTATACACTTGGATCGATACATAATGAAAAAGGTGAATTCCGCCCTGCTGAAAAATATTTGCTCGAAGCCCTGGATCTGTTTAAGACAATGGGAGCGCGCGAACAGGTGATGGAAGCATGTAAAGCCTTATCGGGTTTATATCGAAAAACCGGACAGTATGAAAACGCATGGTTGTTTTTACAGAATTATTCTTCGCTTCGCGATACCATCCTGAACGAGCAAAACCTGAAACAGATTGCCAGCCTCGAAACCCAGTTTCGGGTAAAAGAGAAGGAGCGGGAACTGGAAATCCAAAAAATGAAGATTTCCAACCAGGAAAATGCATTGCGAAAGCAAAAGATCATGTTGTTGGGTGGCTTGTTAATCATTGCACTGACCATCATCTTGCTGTTTCTCTTATATCGGAACCTGAAACAGCGGAAGAAAATGAACAGCCAGTTGAAGGAACTCGACGAAGCAAAATCCCGTTTTTTTGCCAATATTTCCCACGAGCTTCGAACACCGCTCACGCTAATTCTGGCCCCCCTTCAAAACCTGACCAGACGCTGCCGGGACCAATCGTCGCTTTTTGAACTGAAACTGATCGGCTCTAATGCGAAAAATTTATTGCAGTTGACCGATGAAGTACTGGAATTGTCGAAACTTGAGTCGGGAACAATCCGGCTGAACAAAAGCACCGTCAAAATCAATGAATGGTGCAGACGTATTTTCTTTACCTATCAGTCGTTGGCCCAATTTCGAAAGATTGAATTGACTTTCCATTCCGGTATTGAAGAGGAAACAGCCCTTGTACTGGATATCAAAAAAACCGAAAAGATTTTAAACAATCTGATCATGAATGCTTTTAAATATTCATTTTCCGAAGGTTCCATCTTATTCACCCTGAAACATTCGGGGAACGAATTGCATTTTTCTGTGAAGGATAGCGGACAGGGAATTCATCCCGACGATCGGCCCAATATTTTTAACCGCTATTTTCAATCGGGTCAAAAAGGACAAAGTGAAAAGGGGGGG
>DAIMEA010000362.1:0-4651 GCA_036725585.1 Prolixibacteraceae bacterium
TGCGAGCGTAGCGAAGCAATCTACTCACTCTTTTCCTTTTAACCGGACAGTAATGTTATTCAATATTTGCCAAATATAGCAAGATTCATTCTTTTTTCTTTCGCCCCAAAAAATCCTTCAACGGGCGTAAACAAAAACAGCTTCCTTTTGTCTTTATAATAAAAGACATTTTAGTATTTATATAACGTTTCAAAATTTTTTAGCTATGCGTTTTACATTACCCACACTCGAATATGCATACAATGCGCTGGAACCGCTCATTGATGCACGAACCATGGAAATACACCATACAAAACATCATGCTGCGTATACCAACAACCTGAATACCCTGATTGCAGGAACGGATGCGGAGGGAAAAAGCATTGAAGCCATCCTGGCGGAAATTGAAAAATATCCGGTTGGTGTACGAAACAACGGGGGCGGTTTTTATAACCACAATTTATACTGGAAGGTATTAACACCCGGGGGTCCACATGAGCCTTCCGGGAACCTGAAACAGGCCATTGTCCGGGATTTTGGATCGCTGGAAAACCTGAAGGAAAAATTTTCGCAGGCAGCAGCTACCCGTTTTGGTTCAGGCTGGGCCTGGCTGGTCGATGCGAACGGTGTCCTGAAAGTAACGTCAACGCCCAACCAGGATAATCCGCTCATGGGTGTTTCCGATGTGAAAGGAAAACCCATTCTCGGCATCGATGTCTGGGAACATGCCTATTACCTGCATTACCAAAACCGAAGGCCCGAGTATATCGAAGCATTTTGGAAACTGATAAACTGGGAAGTAGTTTCCCATTATTTTCATGGTTAGTTGATTTTTGGTTTTTAACTGAGACTCCGTTTTCTGAAAAAAATTTTGGGAAACGGTTTGTCGAATACCTGTCGACCGACAGGTAAAAGTCCCGATCGGCATGCCGCATCGGGATTTTCACTATTCTGCTAACCAAAAAAAAGACGATGTATTTAGCATCATTCTAAATTGAGTTGAATTTTTCCCAATAATCCAACCTTCCTTTTTCTGAAGTGTTACCAATAATAACCGGAGAAATTGATATCTTCGGGATCAATATGTAGAACCAAAACAAACAATCATGAGCTTCGAATTACCCAAATTACCTTACGGGCCCGATGCCCTTGAGCCTTTTATCAGCCGAAAAACGCTTGAATTTCATCATGGCAAACATCATCAGGCCTATGTAAATAACCTGAACAACCTGATTGCAGGGACCGAATTTGAACACGCTTCACTCGAAGAGATCGTGAAAAAGTCGACCGGAGGAATATTCAACAACGGTGCACAGGTTTGGAACCATACCTTCTATTTTGAGCAATTCAATCCAAACGGATGCGATGAACCCCGTGGCGAACTGAAGGATGCCATTGAAAAGGATTTTGGTTCGTTCGAATCCTTTAAAGAACAATTCTCGAAGGCAGCCGCCACCCTTTTTGGCAGCGGTTGGGCCTGGCTGGTTGTTTCTTCGGACGGGAAACTGGAAATTGTGCAAACATCAAATGCAGGCAACCCGCTCACAGAGAATAAAAAACCGATACTGACCTGCGATGTTTGGGAACATGCCTACTACATCGACAAGCAAAATCTCCGGCCAAAATACATCGAGGATTTTTGGAAAATTATCGACTGGAAAATTATTGCCGAACGATACGGTCAATGATAAAGATCATTCCCCGGACCCGTTCCGGTTTCTAATTTTCGTTTTTCAATTGACGAACACTAAAAAAGAGGAATATGAGCAAAGAAAAAGTATTAACGGCCATGAAAAATGCCGGAAAACCGCTTAAAGCAGGAGAGATTGCCGAATTGACCGGATTGGACAAAAAGGAAGTCGACAAATCAATGAAAATGTTGAAAGACGACGGCGCCATTATCTCACCCAAGGTGTGCTATTGGCAGCCGAAGTGATGCTGGATGCTCGATGCCTGTTTGTAATCAGGGCATGATGCAAACGCACGAATCGTTATAGACGTATACGATAAGCAAGTAAATTATAAAGGGGTCTATCCAATTATTTATTGTTTATTTCACCAGACCCTGATTAACCGTTCATCCATAAAAAAAGAACCTGAAAATCAGGTTCTTTTTTTATCCAGCATCCCGTATCCAGATCATTTCATCCACAAATGTTCCATTTCTTCGAGTGTTTTTCCTTTCGTTTCAGGAACCATCCGCCACACGAAGATAAAAGAAAGAACGCTCATAAGCCCGTAAAAGCCATAGGTCATTCCTCCACTGAACTCCATCATGGCAGGGTACGTAGACGATATAAGGTAGTTGGCCGCCCATTGGGCAACGACGGCAATGGCCACTGCCCTTCCCCGAATTTTGTTCGGGAATATTTCGGAAATCAACACCCAGCAAATCGGGCCCCACGACATCATGAACGAAGCGGTGTAGATTATGATGAAAACCAGGGTGCCAATCCCGATAACATGGAAAAAGGAGAGCGCCGAAATAGCAAACATACCAACCGCCATCCCGATAGATCCAACCATGAGCAGGGGTTTTCTTCCCCATTTATCGACCGTAACTATAGCAAGTACCGTAAAAACGACATTAACCAGGCCCATAACCACGGTTTGTAGCATCGAAGCATCTTTGCCTGCGCCCATGCTTTCGAAAATGCGGGGTGCATAATAGAGCGCCACGTTAATTCCGACAAACTGTTGGAATACCGAAAGCAAAATGCCGATGATAATAACCACTTTCCCATAAGAGAAAATTTTACCCGAATGATGTTCAACGGTGCTACGAATATCCTCCAGTATTTCTTTTGCTTTTTGTGCGCCGTTGATTTTGGTCAGGATCTTCAGCGCCTGATCCTCGCGCTTAATCAGCGTTAGGTATCGGGGCGTTTCCGGAACAAAGAAGAGCAGGATGCCAAAAAGCCCAGCCGGTATGGCTTCCGAAAGAAACATGTTTCGCCAGCCAACTGTATTGATCCATTCGAGGCTTTTGCCATTGGCGATACCCCAGTTGACAAAGTATACAACCAGCATCCCGAAGATGATGGCAAACTGGTTGAGAGAAACCAAACGTCCCCGGATTTCGGCAGGGGAAATTTCGCCAATGTACATCGGGCAAATAGCCGATGCCATCCCGACGCCGATACCACCAATGATCCGGTAAAAGTTGAACATATACAAAAGCCCCATCGAAGCTTCCCCTTTCGGGAAAAACAGAAACTCGGGATAGCCCGATCCCAGAGCCGACACGAAAAAGAGAAAAGCAGCCACCATCAGCGATTTTTTTCGCCCAATACGGGAGGCCAAAAGCCCGGAAAGGGCGCCTCCAATGATGCAACCGATTAGGGCACTCGAAATGGTTAACCCATGAACCAGGGTACTTAAACCCTGACTGTCGATCAGAAAAGCCTGAACCGACTTTTCGGCCCCGGAAATAACAGCCGTGTCATAACCAAACAACAAGCCGCCTATTGTGGCAACAACGGTTATGGCAAGTGTAAAGATTTTGTTTTGTTTCATCGTTCGTTAAGTAAATAATTAAGTATTGTGTTTTAGTAAAATCCGGTCATCCGATGAATCAAAAAAAGCCCAACTCAAAGCTTCCTCTGAATCGGGCTCCATATGGAAACATGATTAAATAATTGATTCAGTCTGGCTCAAAGATAATAATTATACATTTTGTGTGTATTCGCAAAACCTTCTGATTTTACCCATTTCTCCGGTTCGAAAGAAAAACCGACACAGAACCCGATAATCCTACCGGACCTCTGAGCCGTTCTGCACCTTTTGCACCGGGGCAATGAACTTCAGGTTCCCGCTGGCGTCTTCGGCTGTCAGAATCATGCCTTGCGACAGGATCCCCTTCAGTTCACGGGGTTCGAGGTTCACCAGGACACAAACCTGCTGCCCGATAATGGACTCGGGGCTGTAATGTTCCGCTATCCCCGAAACGATGATGCGCGTATCGATACCTGTATCGATCTTCAGCTTGAGCAGTTTTTTTGTTTTGGGAACCTTTTCCGCCTCGATAATGGTCCCTACCCGGATATCCATTTTCTGAAAATCGTCGTAGGAACAAAGATCTTTCTGCGGTGTTGCCTTTAGAGACGACTGCTCATTGGCCTTCCGGGTATCGTGTAATTTTTTGATTTGTATTTCAATTGCGGGGTCTTCGATCTTTTCGAAGAGCAACTCCGGCGGATTGGTTTTATGTCCGTTGGCCAATAGATCGGTTCGCCCTAGTTCGCTCCACGGGAGTTGATCCAGATTGAGGAACGAGCATAGCTTTTCCATGGTAAAGGGCAGGAAGGGGGCAAACACGATGGTCAGGTTGGCTGTTATCTGGAGGCAGGTGTTCATGATTGTTTTCACCCGTTCGGGATCGGTTTTAACCACCTTCCAGGGTTCCAGGTCGGCCAGATATTTATTGCCGAGCCGGGCCATATCCATGGCTCCTTTCAGGGCCTCGCGGAAACGGAAGTTATCGAGGCTTTTCCCGACTTCATTTTTCAGAATCCCGATCTGGTGGAGCGTATCACGGTCCGTATCCGTCAGCATTCCGGGAGCAGGCACTTCCCCATCGTAGTATTTTTGGGTCAATACCAGGGCCCGGTTGACAAAGTTCCCGAGAATGGCGACCAACTCGTTGTTGTTCCTTGCCTGAAAATCTTTCCAG